>JAZGDW010000084.1:0-3434 GCA_036478295.1 Candidatus Krumholzibacteriia bacterium | reverse complement strand
GCGACGATTCAGCGCCCAGGATTCCTCGTTGTGTCCAAGCGCCGCGGGCTGCTCTTCCCCGTAGCTCACGGTGCGCAGCTGTTGACCGGCGGCACCAAGCAGGCTCATGAACTGCCGCGCGTTGACGGCACGGCGTTCGCCCAGAGCCAGATTGTACTCGCGAGTGCCGCGTTCGTCGGTGTGCCCTTCCAGGGTAACGGCGGCGCCAGGGTTCTGCGACAGATACTGGGCATGGGCTTCGAGAATTACCCGGTCCTGATCGAGGAGGACGCTTTCGTCGTAATCGAAGTACACGGTACGTTTCGCGAGCAAGCTGTTGGGATCATCCAACGGGTGGCCCGCCCAGGCCGAGCCCGAACCGGTGGCGCTGGTCGAAGCACTTCCCGAAGACGACGAGCCGCTACCACTGCTGGTCATGGCAGAATCGTCCTTCGTCGTCCCGGTCGTGCCCTCACAAGCGGCGAGAAACGCAACCGAGAACATTAGAAGTAGTACGGAATTGAGCCCTTTTCGCATGACATGTCTCCTACTTGGTTTGTGGGCTTTTTATAGGCGTGTAGCAATATTAGTAGCCAATTCAGGAAATGGTATGGCGGTCTCAAATCTGCTCAGGAATCCGGGTTTTCCTCTCAGGGCTGCCTGAACGGCGACCATGCCGGTTCCCTGACGTCCCCCTGGCGCACGGCCAGCTCCTGGCGCACTCTGCCATCGGCAGATACGCCGGCAAGGGTTCCGCCGCGGGCGCCGCTGGTCGCGTAGAGTATCATGCTGCCGTTCGGGGCAAAGGTCGGGGATTCGTCCAGAGTCGTCTTCGTCAAAACGCGTAGCGCATTGTTCTCCAGATCCAGCACCGCCGTGCGGAATGTGCCCTTGTTGCCATGCACCAGCGCCAGCGACTTGCCATCCGGTGCGAAGGTGGCGCGGGAATTGTACTTTCCGTCGAAAGTCAGGCGTGTGGCCTGTCCTCCCGTGGCGGGAATTCTGTAAACCTGCGGCGTCCCGCCGCGATCGGATGTGAAAACCAGGGATTTGCCGTCCGGAGCCCAGGCCGGCTCGGTATCGATAGCGGCGCCCACCGTCAGTCTTCTGAGGCGCCGTGTGTCGATATCCATCACGTAGATCTCCGCGTTGCCGTCTTTCGACAGCGTCATGGCCATGCGTTTGCCATCCGGTGACCAGGCCGGCGCTCCGTTCAAACCCGGGAATGCCGCGATTACCTGGCGCGTCCCGGTGGACAGATTCTGGATGAAGATGCGTGGACGCCTGCCCTCGAAGGACACGTAGGCGAGCCGCAGCCCGTCGGGCGACCACGCGGGTGACACGATGGGCGCCTTCGACTCCAGCACCACCTGAGGGTTGAAGCCGTCACTGTCGGCCACGTTCAGGGCGTACCTGCTGGTTCCTCCGGATCTCTGCTCGGTGACGTAGGCGATGTGGGTGTCGAATGCGCCCCGGTCGCCGGTCAGCGCCTCGTAGATGATGTCGCTCATCTGGTGGGCGATGCGTCGCAGCTCGTCAGGCCGCGCGTCGAGCTCGTAGCCGGTGACCTGGGTGCCACGAAACACGTCGAATAGCCTGAATTCCACCTTGAATCTGCCGTTGGCGAGCCGGTTGACCTTACCGATGACGAGATTGGGTGTGCCGAGGATGCGGAAATCGGAAAAATTCACCCCCGCCGCCGTGCTGGGGCGGCTCGGCAGGTCGCTCACCGGCAAGGGCAAGAATCGCCCGCTGCGGGTGAGATCGTTGGAGATGATCGTCGCGATGTCCTGGGGAGGCGGTTGCGAGCCCGGTTTCACGCCGAAGGGTACGACGGCGATGGGTTGAGCGCCTTCGATTCCCTGGGTTATCTTGATGGTCAGTTCCGCGTAGCTGGTATGAGACCAGGACGCGGCCAATAATGTGGCGCCCGCAACCAGAAATGGCGCCAGCCGATAGTTCAGTTTCATCATCAACAATCAGTCCTCAGGTTCGAACTCGAACTTCAACTCACGATCGAACAAACTCGGGTCCTTCGGTTGTGGCAGGGGTGACGACTTTAACACCGCATTCTCCACAGATCGGTCGAACGCAACATTACCACTGCTCTTGGTGATGACAACTCGAACGACCTGACCGCCGGGAATCTGGGCCACCCTGACCGTGCACTTGAGTCCTTTGGTGGCGCCGGGTGGGCGTATCCAATTGCGGTTGACCGTTGCCTGAATCTGGCCCATATACTCGGCCAGATTGCGGTCCCGCAATCGACTGCGCTGGGCATCGAGCTGTGCCTGCTCGAGAGCCATCTGCTCGCGTAGCGCGGCTTCCTCGAGCTTGCGACGCTCTTCCGCCTCGGCCCGTTTGGCGTCTTCCCTGGCCTTGCGCTTGGCCGCTTCCTGCTTTCTGCGCTTCTCCTCCGCTTTCCTCGTTTTCTCTGCCTCCTCCTTCTTCTTCTTTTCCTTCGCCGCCTTTGCGGCTGCTGCCGCAGCCAGCGCCGCGACCCGCTTTTGCTCCGATTCGCGAGCTGCCTTGGCCTTGCGTGTCTGATCCTCCACGCGCTTGCGCTCGGCTTGCGCTCGGCGTTTGGCTTCCTCTATCTTGCGTTTCTCTTCGGTAAGGGCTTTGTGCTGCGCTGCCAGCACCGCAAGGGCCGCTTCGTCCTCGAGGCGACGTTTTCCGATGTCGCTTTCCTCGCGTTTGAGCTTTTCCAGCTCTTCGAGTTCCATGGCTCTCAGCCTTTGAACCTCGGCAAGCGCCTTGGCCGCTTCTTCCTGTTGCTTGCGTGCATTGTCGTCGCGCTTGTGCATTTCTTCGGCAAGCCGCCGTTGCAGCTCACTGAGCCGCTTCTCCTCCTCTCTTCGCTGCTCGCGTGCCTTCTGGGCGTCCCGCTCGAGAGTTCTGGTTCGCCTTTCCTTTTCCTTGCGCTTCTTTTCCTCGCGCTTCTTGATCTGCTCGATCTCTTCGGCCACCTCCGACTCATCGACGATCATTGCTTGCACCGGTTCGGTCTTTCCGCTCGGCGGTGCACCGGGATTCGACCAGTCGAAGCTGAAAACCAGAATACCGAGAAGCGCGACATGGACGATTATCGCCAGACTCGTCGCGTTGAAATTATCGATAAAAACTCTGAGCTTCATCAGCTCCCGTCTTCCGGCGGTTTGGTGATCAGCCCGACGCTGGGTGCGCCGGCCTTCTGCAGCAGGGTCATTACATAGACCACGACACCGTAGGGGACGTTCTCATCCCCCCTCACGAGCACCTGCACGCCCGGGCGGTGACGCATCACGGCGCTCACCCGGGTAACCAGCGTCACCGCGTCCACCGGCTCGTCCTGATTCTCTCCGAACTGAATGTAGAACTGGCCATCGGCGTCGATGGCAACGATGAGAGGCTCATTGTCCGATCGATCCAGCGGTTTCGACTGGGCCCTCGGTAAATCCACCTTGACACCCTCG
>JAZGDW010000083.1:0-4310 GCA_036478295.1 Candidatus Krumholzibacteriia bacterium | reverse complement strand
ATTAGTTTTCGGTCCGGTGAAGCTCATTTTCAGGACTTTTTCAGCAGCCTCATACCATTTCACAACGTGCAGTTGGGTCGAAGTGCAGGAGTCATTTCGAGGGGATCTACAGGTGTGACAACAGGGGAGGGCATCGAATATGGAACGGAGAACCAGGACCAAGGGAATGGCGGCAATCTTTTCGTTTCTCGCTCTGCTCTTGATTTTCTCGGGCTCCGCCGTTCAGGCGGCAGAGGAGATTCGGATTGGTCTTTTGGTTCCTCTCACCGGACCCCTGGCGAAGTCGGGCGAGGACTCGCTTCGGGGCCACAATCTCCTATGGGAGCAGGTCGGAAATAAGGTGGCCGGACGCCCCGTTCGAATCATCGTCGGGGATGAGGCATGCAACCCCGATGCCGGAATCACCCAAGCCAGACGCCTCGTTCACGCCGAGAAGGTGCACTTTCTCGTCGGGCCGCTCTGCGGGCACGTGGGGAAGGCGGTCGCTCAGGTGAGCCGCGAGACGGGGATCCCCGTGCTCATGGCGGTCGCCGGACCCGACGAGGTGACGAAATGGAACCGCGTGCCGACCGTCATTCGCACAGGTTTCTCGGCGAGCCAGAACGCCCATCCTTTCGGTGAGTGGCTCGCAAAGGAGAAAGGCTGCAAGAACACCACTTTCATCGGTCAGGATTACACCTTCGGCCAGGAGAACACGCTTGGCGTCGTGGATACCTACAAGCTTTCCGGGGGAAAGGTCGCCAAGCTCTTATGGACACCCATCGGAACGACGGACTACGGGCCGGTGCTCGCCGGCATCCCGCCCAAAACGGATTGCGTGGTCGTTACTGTCGTGGGAGCCGACCGCAACCGCTTGTTCGAGCAGTGGTTCGATTTTGGTTTTAACCGCAGGTTCAAGATCTACGGAAATTACTGGCTGCTGAACGACGTCCTGCCCGAAGTCGACGATCGGGCAATCGGCCTCATCAGCCAGTCGCTCCATTATGCCGCGGGCATTGACACCCCGGAGAACAAGAAATTCGTGAACGCCTTCGCGAAACGATACAAGACGGTTCCTTCCTATTTCGCCGAAAACTATTACTCGACCGCTTTGTGGGCGAAGACCGCTTTGGAGGCGATCAACGGGAAAGTGGAAGACAAGGCGGCGTTTCTCAAGGCCGTGCGCGAGGCGAAGATCGTCGCCCCCCGCGGTCCCGTCAGCCTTGATGAGTATGACAACCCCATTCAGAACACCTACATCTCGAAGGTCGTAAAGGTGAAACACCCGATTCTGGGTGAAGTTCTCATGAACGTTCCCATCAAGATCTACAAGGCGGTTTCCCAATTCTGGACCTGGACACCCAAAGAGTACCTGGCTCGCGGGCCATACAAGCGGTAGCCTCCACGTCGCCGTGCCCCGGTCGGCCGATCCGCCGCTGGCCGGGGCACGGAAAATTATTGTTTGCCGGCGGTTCCTTTGAGAATGGTTTCGCGCGAAATCTTTGCCATTCAACGGTGGGGAGGATGAACTGGATTCTTCAGGCCCTAAACGGAATCTCGATGGGATCGCTCCTTTTCCTTCTGGCGAGCGGTTTCACGCTCACCTTTGGCCTCGCCCGGTTCATCAACCTGGCCCATGGCGCTTTCTATCTTTTGGGCGGGTACATCGGCCTGTCCACCTTGCGGGCGACGGGGAATTTCTGGCTCGCCCTCCTCGCCGGCGGCGTCAGCATCGTCGTGGTGAGCTACTTCTGCGAGCGCCACCTCTTCCGGCGGACTCGGGACAACCACCTCGCTCAGGTGTTGCTCACCATCGGAATCGTCTACGTGATCGCCGACATCGCGCTGCTCGTCTGGGGCGGAAACCCGCTCCGAATTCCTCCTCCCGCTTTTGCGCGGGGACCGATCGATCTCCCGTGGGGCATCGTTTACCCAAGGTACCGTTTCTTTCTCATCGTGTTCGGCGCCATCGTCGCCGCCGTCTTGTGGGTCATCTACACGAAGACGCAGCTGGGAGCCATCGTGCGCGCGGGCGTCGACGACCGTGAGATGGTCGACGCACTCGGGATCAACGTCCACCGCTTGTTCGGTCTGGTTTTCGGTTTGGCCGCTTTTCTGGCCGGCGTCAGCGGCGTGGCGGGCGGAGCCTTTCTCACGCTTTACCCCGGCGCGGAATGGGATGTCCTCGTGCTGGCCCTCGTGGTCGTCATCATCGGCGGTCTGGGGAGCCTGGGGGGTGCGATCGTCGGCAGCCTTATCGTGGGCTTGATTGACGCTTACGGGCGCTGGCTGTTCCCGGAATTTTCCTATTTTATGGTGTTTGGTCCGATGGTCATTTTGTTGCTTTTCCGGCCGACCGGACTTTTCGGACGGGAGACCTAGGCTGTGGGTGTTGCCGCGAAGGTCGGGATCGGGTGTGCTGGCGTGTTGGCCCTCGTTCTACCGCAATTTCTCAATACTTTCTGGATCAGCTTGCTCATCCAGATTCTGGTTTTCGGGCTGCTCGCGCTGTCGGCCGATCTCCTGATTGGGCACACGGGTCTATTTCCGCTGGGCCATGCGGCGCTGCTCGCGGTGGCCGCCTATACGACGGCCATCCTCGAGGTTCGGCACGCCATCCCGACCTTGCTCGCCGCCCCCGCGGGAGTGGCGGTTGCCGTCTTCTTTTCGCTTATCTTCGGCGTGGCCGTCCGGACGAGCGGCGTCTATTTCATCCTGGTCACCCTGGCCTTTGGGCATATCGTCTGGGGCGTCTTGTTGCGCTGGTCGTCTTTCACGGGAGGAGACAACGGCGTGGGCAACGTGCCCGCCCCGACGTTCGGGCCTATCTCATTCCCCACATTGTCTTCGTACTATTATTTGGCGCTCGCCGTGGTGGTGGTGTGCACGGCGGCCTACCGCGTGTTGGTGCGCTCCCCCTTTGGGCTCACCCTGCGGGGCATCCGGGAAAGCGAGAGCCGGATGCGCGCCTTGGGTTACAATGTGGTTGCCCACAAATATGCGGCCTTCGTGGTCTCGGGATTGTTCGCGGGCATTGCCGGCGTTCTCTATATTTACTGGAACCGGTTCGTGTCTCCCGCTACGACCACTTTGGTGATCTCCGCCGAGGCGACCTTGATGGCCATCATCGGCGGGACGGGCACCATCTTTGGACCGTTCATCGGGTCGGCCATTATACTCGTCATCCGGAATTACGTGAGCGGTTTTCTCGTGCAATGGATGACGGTGATGGGTCTGGTGTTCATCGCGACGGTTCTCTGGGCGCCGGACGGCCTCCTGGGGTTGGCGCGGCGCTACCGCGCGCGCCGTGCCAGGGACGCGACGTCCCCTGATATGGCATCTCTACCCAAACGGTGATAGGCCTGCGATGGATCAATACGCGGTAGAAGCGGTGAACCTCAGCAAGGCGTTCGGGGGTGTCCATGCTGTGGATGGCGTCTCGATCGCGGTGCCGCCCGGACAGCGGCGCGCCCTGATCGGTCCGAACGGGGCGGGCAAAACGACGCTCTTCAACTGCCTCACCGGCAGCATGTCGCCAAGTGCGGGGCGAATTATGCTGTTCGGAAAAGACGTCACCTCCGTGGCGGAGCATCGCCGCACCGCCATGGGGATAGGCCGCACCTTTCAGATCACGAACGTCTTCCACGATCTCACCGTCGTCGAAAACGTGCTGCTTGCGTTGCAAGGGACGAGCCGGCGAAAGTGGGTGTTCCACCGTTCCATGGATTTTTTCCGCTCAAATTGGGAGCGGGCGGGTGCGGAGCTGGAGCGCGTCGGCCTTGCCGGCCGCGCGTCTGACACCGTTGGCAGCCTCTCGTACGGGGAGCGGAGGCAGCTTGAGCTTGCACTGGCCCTGGCGAGCACGCCCCGTGTGCTCCTGCTCGATGAACCCGCTTCCGGACTTTCCCCCGGAGAGCGGAAACGGATCGCCGAGATCCTGGCCGAGCTTCAACGAGAGATCACCATTGTCTTCATCGAGCACGACATGAGCGTGGTTCTTGGCTTGGCTGATAAGGTCACAGTTCTCCATCGTGGCCGGGCCATCATGGAGGGCACTCCAGACGAAGTGAAAGCCAGCCGCGAAATTCAGGAGATCTATCTTGGCAACGTCTGAGAATCTGCTCTCGGTGGACGACATCCACACTTACTACGGGGACAGTTACGTGCTCCAGGGGGTGAGCCTCGATGTGCCGGAGGGGCAGATTGTCGCGATTCTGGGGCGCAACGGAATGGGAAAGACCACCCTCATCCGGTCGGTGGCGGGCCTGACGCCGCCCCGCGCAGGAACGATCAAATTTAAGGAACACCTCCTCGCGGGACTCCCCCCCTAC
>JAZGDW010000082.1:0-4222 GCA_036478295.1 Candidatus Krumholzibacteriia bacterium | reverse complement strand
TTCGCCACCACGCCGGCGCCGACGGTGCGGCCACCCTCGCGGATCGCAAACCGCAGGCCTTCCTCCATCGCAATCGGCGCAATCAGCTCCACCTTCATCTGGACGTTGTCGCCAGGCATCACCATCTCCGTCCCCTCCGGCAGGGTCACCGACCCCGTCACGTCCGTGGTCCGAAAATAAAACTGCGGCCGGTAACCCTTGAAAAACGGCGTGTGCCGACCGCCTTCCTCCTTGGTCAACACATACACCTCAGCATCAAACTTGGTGTGCGGCGTGATCGATCCCGGCTTCGCAATCACCTGCCCGCGCTCCACCTCGTCCCGCTTGGTGCCACGCAACAACACCCCCACATTGTCCCCCGCGCGGCCCTCGTCCAGCAGCTTGCGGAACATCTCAACCCCCGTGCAGGTGCTCTTCTCCGTGTCCCGGATGCCGATAATCTCAATCTCGTCGCCAACCCGCACAATCCCTCGCTCGATCCGCCCCGTCACCACCGTGCCGCGCCCCGAAATCGAAAACACGTCCTCCACCGGCATCAGAAAATCACCATCAATGGCCCGCTCCGGCACCGGAATGTACGAGTCCATCGCCTCCAGCAGCTTGTCAATGCTCGGCTCCCCCAGCTCCCCGCTATCACCCTCCAGCGCCTTCAGCGCCGAACCCGTGATCACCGGCGTGTCGTCGCCCGGAAACTCGTACATCGACAACAGGTCCCGAACCTCCAACTCCACCAGCTCCAACAGCTCCGCATCGTCCACCATGTCAGCCTTGTTCAGATACACCACGATGTACGGCACCCCCACCTGCCGCGCTAGCAAAATGTGCTCCCGCGTCTGCGGCATCGGACCGTCCGCCGCCGATACCACCAGCACCGCTCCGTCCATCTGCGCCGCACCCGTGATCATGTTCTTCACATAGTCCGCATGCCCCGGACAGTCCACGTGCGCGTAATGACGGTTGTCCGTCTCACACTCCACGTGCGCCGTCGCAATCGTGATGCCACGCGCCTTCTCCTCCGGCGCATTGTCAATCGAATCAAACGCACGGAACTCCCAACCATGCTTCTCGGCCTGCACCTTCGTGATCGCCGCCGTCAGCGTCGTCTTGCCATGATCAACATGACCAATCGTGCCTACGTTCACATGCGGCTTCGTACGTTCGAATTTCTCCTTGGACATGGGACTACCTCTTATTATTCAGGACGCTTTTTTCATGACGAGATCGGCCACGTTCGTGGGGACCTCGCTGTATTTGGAGAACTCCATTGAAAAGGTTGCCCGTCCCTGGGTCAGGGACCTCAAGTCTGTGGCATAACCAAACATTTCTGCAAGCGGCACCTCGGCCCGGATAATTTTTCCGGCCGGCGTGTCGTCCATACCCTGCGGTATTCCGCGGCGCCGGTTCAGGTCGCCCATTACGTCGCCAAAGTTCACCTCCGGGGTGACGACTTCGACCTTCATGACAGGCTCCAGGAGAACAGGGTTGGCTTTGGATACACCCTCTTTGAATGCCATGGAACCGGCAATTTTGAACGCTATTTCGCTCGAATCCACATCATGATAGGAGCCGTCATACAGAGTGACCTTGCAATCGACCACCGGGAACCCGGCAATGACGCCGTTCTGCATCTGCTCTTTCACGCCCTTGTCCACGGCCCCGATATACTCCTTGGGTACCTTGCCGCCGACAATCGCGTTTTCGAATTCATACCCGGTGCCCTGCTCGATGGGCTCAATCCTGAGCCACACGTGACCGTATTGCCCGCGACCGCCGGTCTGTCGAACGAATTTGCCTTCTTGCTCGACGCCCGATCGGATGGTCTCCCGGTAGGCCACCTGGGGTCTACCCACAGTTGCCTCGACCTTGAACTCCCGCTTGAGCCGGTCAACGATGATCTCCAGGTGCAGTTCACCCATGCCGGAAATAATCGTCTGGCCGGACTCTTCGTCGGTATGCACCTTGAATGAGGGATCCTCGCGGGCCAGTTTTGACAACGCGACGCCCATTCTCTCCTGGTCAGGCTTGGTCTTTGGTTCCACCGCAACAGCAATCACCGGATCAGGAAACTCCATTTTCTCCAGCGCGATGATCGCGTCAGTCGCACACAGGCTGTCGCCTGTAGTTACATCCTTCAGACCCACGGCCGCAGCAATATCACCGGCCCGTACTTCCTTAACCTCTTCCCGATCATTGGCGTGCATCTGGAGGATGCGGCCGATACGCTCCTTGCGATGCTTGGTCGGGTTGTAAACGTGGTCTCCGGATTTGAGGATACCGGAATACACACGGAAAAACGTCAGGTTGCCGACAAAAGGATCGGTCATGATCTTGAATGCCAGTGCTGCGAAAGGCGCATCGTCATCAGCACCGCGATCGCCCATAGATCCGTCCTCGAGCTCGCCCTTGATCGCCGGTACCTCACACGGCGACGGCATGTACTCGATCACGCCATCCAGCATTGCCTGGACACCTTTGTTCTTGAACGCGGACCCGCACATGGTCGGCACGATCTCGTTGGCCAGCGACCGGAGGCGAATGCCCTGATTGATTTCTTCCACAGTCAGCGTGCTTTTACCCAGGTACTTCTCCATCAACTCTTCGTTGGCCTCGGCCGCGACTTCGATAAGATGCTCGCGCCAGTGCTCGCAGGCGTCTGTCATTTCCGCCGGAATTTCCCTGGTCTCGAAACTCGTGCCCATGGTGGAATCGTCCCAGTAAATTGCTTCCTGACGGACAAGATCGACGACACCCAAGAAATTTTCTTCCGCACCGATAGGCAATTGCACGGGCACCGCGTTGCCGCCCAGCCGCGTCCTGATCTGGTCGACTACCCGCAAAAAGTCGGCGCCCGTTCGGTCCATTTTGTTTATAAACGCCAGTCGCGGAACACCGTAGCGATTTGCCTGCCGCCATACGGTCTCAGACTGCGGCTCGACGCCGCCGACAGAGCAGAACACAGCAACGGCGCTGTCCAGAACTCGTAGCGAACGCTCTACTTCAATGGTGAAATCGACGTGGCCTGGCGTATCGATAATATTGATGCGATGCTCAGGATATTGTTGGCGCATCCCCGACCAGTAGGTGGTCGTGGCCGCTGACGTAATCGTGATTCCGCGCTCCTGCTCCTGCTCCATCCAGTCCATAACAGCGGCGCCATCGTGCACCTCGCCCATCTTGTGCGAGATACCGGTGTAAAAAAGAATCCGCTCAGTGGTCGTCGTCTTGCCAGCATCGATGTGGGCCATGATGCCGATATTCCGATAGCGGTCGATTGGGGTGGTGCGTGCCACGAATGGGTCCTGCCTGAATCCGGTGGGGTCGCGCGACTACCACCGGTAATGCGCGAAGGCTTTATTGGCCTCCGCCATCCGGTGTGTGTCTTCGCGTTTCTTCACCGCTGTGCCCCGATTTTCCGCGGCATCCAGCAGCTCATTCGCCAGCCGGTGAGCCATCGATTTTTCGCCCCGGTGACGGGCTGCGTCAATGACCCAGCGCATGGCAAGGGTCTGACGGCGGACGGGTCGAACCTCGATGGGTACCTGGTAGGTTGCGCCGCCAACCCGTCGGGATTTGACCTCTACCGACGGCTTGACGTTCTCGAGCGCCTGTTCCAGTAACTCGAGGGCCTTTTCGTCAGAGCCACCGTGCTTCTCGGCCATGCGGTCCAGGGCACCATAGATAATGTGCTCAGCCACCGATTTCTTGCCTTTGGACATCACCATATTGATGAACTTGGCCAGCATGGTGCTGCTGAACCGCGGGTCGGGCAGCGGAATTCGCTTTGGCGCCTGGGTACGTCTGGACATGGTGTTTGCTCGATGGTCAGGATTTCGGCCGCTTGGCCCCGTACTTGGAGCGGCCGCGTCGTCGCTCCGACACACCGGCGCAATCCAGCGTGCCACGCACAATGTGATAACGAACGCCTGGCAGGTCCTTGACACGTCCGCCCCGGATCAGAACCACGGAGTGTTCCTGGAGGTTGTGCCCTTCGCCACCGATATAGCTGGTTACCTCGAATCCGTTGGTCAATCGTACTCGGGCTACCTTGCGTAGCGCCGAGTTCGGCTTTTTCGGTGTGGTCGTATACACGCGCGTGCAGACACCCCGCTTCTGCGGGCTGTTCTGCAACGCCGGGACAGCGCTTTTCTCAATTTTTCGGCTGCGTCCCTTACGGACCAGCTGGTTGACGGTAGACATATTTCTGCCTTGCAAATGTACTTAA
>JAZGDW010000081.1:0-2603 GCA_036478295.1 Candidatus Krumholzibacteriia bacterium | reverse complement strand
GCGACGATTCTTCCCAACGAGAGCTACATTACGCGGAAATACGGCCGCACCATCCTCATCCGCAAGAACATTCTCCAGCATCCGGAGCTTTTCGCGCTGCGCAAGGATGCGTTCGACGCCGCGGTGGCTTCGGAGTTCCACAACGACTACCGGTCCGACGGCGACCTCTTTCGCACGCTCTTTCACGAGATCGGCCACTACCTGGGACCGGACCTCACCAAGGACGGGCGCACCCTCGACATCGCCCTGGAGGAAGATTCGTCGATCCTCGAGGAGCTCAAATCGGACCTGGTCTCGCTCTACGTTTCGAAACGGCTCTTCAAGAAGGGCTATTATCCCGAGCCGCGGCTGCGCGCCGTCCAGGCGTCGGGCATCCGCCGCGTGCTGCGCAGGAACCCTCCGCGCAAGTCGCAGGTCTACGCGACGATGCAGCTCATGCAGATGAACTATTTTCTGGAAAAAGGGCTGCTCGAGTACGACGGCAAGGAGAGAAAGCTCATCATCCACTACGGCCGCTATCACCAGGCGGTGGAGTCGATGCTGCGCGAAGTGATGGCCCTGCAGTACGAGGGCGACAAGGCGGCGGCGGACCGATTTATCGATAAGTATGCCGGTTGGGAGAAGAACCTGCAGGGCCGCGTCGCCGCCGCGATGAAGAATGTCGAAACCTACCGCTATGTGCAGGTGCGTTACGGCGCCGTGGACGAATAGTCTGCCGTGGAGTCACAACGGACAACGAACGACCTGCGCCTCGGCATTTTCCAACTTCTTGTCGGTGCGACGCTGATTAGTTTTTCCCCCGTCTTTGTCAAATTGTCGAACGTCGGTCCGACGATGGCCGGGTTCTATCGCACCCTCTTTGGCGGGGTCTTCCTGTTGCTGGTTGTCGTGGTTCGTGGGGAGGCGCTGTGGCGGGGGCGAAGGCCGTTCTTGATGGCGTGCGCCGCCGCGGTACTCTTCGCCGTGGATCTGAGCTTCTGGCACCGATCCATCCACTACATCGGCCCCGGACTGTCGACGATCATGGGCAACTTCCAGGTGTTCTTCCTGGCGGCCTTCGGCGTGTTTGTGTTCAAGGAGAAGGTGGACTGGAAGTACCTCGTGTCGATCCCGCTGGCCATCACCGGTCTCTTCATGCTGGTGGGTGTCGACTGGAGTGCGTTGGAGAGCTCCTACAAACGCGGCATCTATTTTGGGCTGGTCACGGCGCTTACCTATGCAGTCTATGTGCTGGTGCTGCAAAAATCGCAGTCCGACGCCCGGCGCCTGTCGGCGGCGGCCAACCTCGTCATCATCTCTCTGGGTACGGCCGCCATCATGGGTGTCGAGGGATACGTGCAGGGGGAGAGTTTCCGCATACCGGACGGACGAAGCTGGCTCTCCATGATTGCCTACGGTGTCCTGTGCCAGGGGCTGGGGTGGATCATCATCAGTCGCGCCCTGGTCAAGGTGGAGGCGTCCCGCGCGGGCCTCATCCTGTTGTTACAACCCACCCTGGCCTTCTTGTGGGATGTACTGTTTTTCTCGCGGCCGACCGGAATCGTGGATGCGGGCGGCGCGCTGCTTGCGTTGGCCGCGATTTATCTGGGGGGCGCACGGCGGCACCGCTGAACCTGGACGCCGGCGGGCTCGGCGGGTGGACGGCTGTTGCCGGTAACGGCTGTTGCCGATAACCGCTGTTGCGTGGGCGGGCGGCGGGCACCATCATATAGCAGGAGGGAATCGTATGACCCTGGCGTGGAAGAAAGTAGCGATTGTACTCACCGGCGTCATGATTATCTCCGGTGGGGGCATCGCGTACCAGAAACTGCGCAGACTGCCTGAGCACATCGTCCCATCCACCGTCTCGACCATTTCCGACTTGCTCGACTCGAGCGACGCCTACGTCCGCCGGGGTGAAGACCGCGCCGATTTTTACGCGGTGGCCGCGGCCGAGTCCATCGCCCTGGTCGCCGTGAGAATGGACTCGCTCGACCCCGACGTCCTCCACCGGCTGGCACGAGCCCAACTCGCCCTGCACAAGTTCGACGAGGTGCTTTTTCTCCAGAACTACGTTCTGAAGCTGCATCCGCAAAACTCGATGGCATGGGGCATCCAGGGGGACGCCTTCCAGGAATTGGGCAAGTACCGCAGCGCTGACTCTTCGTACTACGCCATGTACACGTTCGACCAGGGATTCCACTCGATGCTGCGGATCGCGCGCGAGGAATTTCTCCTGCGGGACTACGACAAGGCGCTCAGCTTCATCGATGAGGCGATCGAAAAAGGGAAGGGGGAAGAGCTGGAGCCGCATGAGCTCGCCGCCGGTTACCTGCAGCTCGGCGAGATGCTGCTGGCACGAGGCTACCTGGAGCCGGCGCTTCACAACGTCGAATACACGCTGACGCTACGGCCGGAGTGGGCGTCCGCAGTGGCGGTGAAGGTGCGGCTGCTCCGCATACAGCGCCGGTACGGCGAGGCTGCGGACGTCTGCCGGCGGCTGGTGGCCATCTCGCACCACCCGCGCTACACGGCGATGCTGGCGCGACTCTACAAGGACCTTGACCGGCAGGGCGCGGCGGATTCGCTCGTGCAGGTGGCGGAGGCGCAGTTCGACACCCTCG
>JAZGDW010000080.1:0-3152 GCA_036478295.1 Candidatus Krumholzibacteriia bacterium | reverse complement strand
GTGAAAATAGCCCAGCGATTTATCGCTGGGTTCAAGATGGTGCCCCAGGAGACAAGTCCCGTAGGGACGAGATGAAGAGCAGGACGGCGTTCAGTCGTCCCTACGGGACTTTGACTCGCTGTGATCCGGCCATCCCAGCGATAAATCGCTGGGCTATGGTCATTTCGTCCCTACGGGACGATGGACCGCGGAATATTCGCGATCATTTGGAAAAGTGCAATCTACGGGACTTTGCGCTGTAGTGCTAACTTCTTTCCATATAATACTCTGCGCTCTCCGCGATCTCTGCGGTATAAATGATGCAGTTTACGGATCATACGCGTGCTCGTCGAAACGGACATTCTGATCGTTGGGGCCGGCCTTGCCGGTGCCGCAACCGCCTACCACCTGGCGCGCCGTGGGCGCGACCGCATCCTCATTGTCGAGCGGGAAGCAGTTCCCGGGGAACACTCTTCAGGCCGCAACGCGGCGATCGTTCGTGACCGTGTGGACGATCCGGTACTGCAAGCGATGTTAAGAGAAGGTGCGTCCCATTTGCGCGGTGGGTGCCTGGGAGCCTTTGAACAACGTGGTGCGATGCTTCTGGGTCCGGGCGACGAGGACGCGAACGAGCACTTTCCTCGCGCTCGCGGGGTCGGCCTATGGTGTCCGGATGCCGGCACCATAGACGTCGCCGGTCTGCTCCAAACGTACCTCGCCGGCATAAAGGTCACCTTCAATACGAAAGTCATCGGCTGGACGATTCAGGGCGACAAGCTTCTCGTGGACACGAACCACGGCGACGTCAAGTGCAATCTCCTGGTCAACGCGGCCGGGCCGTGGGCAGGGGAGCTGGGTGATTTGCCTCTGACGCCCATGAACCGCCATTTATTTGTCACCACTCTAATCGACTGGGTGGATCCGCGTTGGCCCAGCGTTTGGGACGGCGAGGGCGGACTGTATTTCCGCCCTGAGTCCGGCGGCCTGCTCCTGAGCTGCTGTGACGAGGTTCCTGCAGCGCCCGGCGACTACCGCGAGGACCCGGCAATGCTCGAGGAGCTTGCAGGCAAGATCGATTCACTGCAACCGGGCCTGGGCGAGCTCGCCATCCGCAGAACATGGGTGGGTCAACGTGTCTTTGCTCCCGACCGTCGGTTCGTTATCGGTTTTGATTCAAGAAACGATCGCGTTTTCCACGTCGCCGGGCTTGGCGGCCACGGGGTGACGGCTTCCTACGCCGTCGGGCGGTTGGCTGCTGAGTTGATAATCGGGCGCGTCCACGAAGGCCCGGCTCCATTTGAGCCCTCACGATTGCTCTGACATCTTCTTGTGTCTCATTGTTCAGTACGCGTGTGCCATTGCTCTGTAAGCAGTGTTTCTGCATCGTGTGTGATCCCACCAGCTCCACTGCCGGTACAGCAGGAAGTCGGTGGTTTGAGTCCGCGATCGTCCGGTTGTAACTCGTTATTTCACAGTGATTTACGGCAGACGGCCCGAATCGTGCGACAGGACAGGACAGGACAGGATGGTCGGTGCTACGCCGGTGCTACGGTTCGCAGAAATCGCCGGTACGCGACGGTAACGGGGTCGCCATAGACACGCCGGCATAATATGCTAATTGGCTTGCTCTTCTAGGCCTTGATTGTGGAGAACCAAAATGGCTGTTTATGGCGCTGAGATTGCCGCTTTCGTAGGAGCGGCGGCATGGCTCCCGCACCTTATCACATGGACTTATAAGGCGGCGACCAAGCCGAGACTTACTATCATCCCGGATAAGACGGCACAAATCGGATTCACGACCTTGGGACCGATTCTCAACGTCCGACTGGCGTTGGTAGTTGAAAGTAAAGATGTAATTGTCACGAAGCTTTTCGTGAAGCTCAGGCATGAGACCGGCGAACAACGTGAGTTTTCCTGGCGTGGCATGACCGAGACACTTAGCGCCATTCGGGACAGGTCCGGTATCCAACAGGGGAGTTTTGAGAAAGACCAAGCAGCAATTGCATTGAAGGTTAGCACCTCGACCTTGGTAGAAATGTTCTTCCGGTTTCGGGAGGAGAAATTCAGCGAACACGTCGACCCTCTATTTCAAGAGGCGCTAAGACATAAGAATTACCTAGAAAGCCAGAAGACGGATTATCACGATGATTTTCTCAAAAGTGAGAAGTATTTCGCTCTTGTCAACGCTCACAAGGAACTGTTTTGGTAGCGACCCGGCAAGTACAGAGTGAGGATCGTCGCTGAATCGACTCAAAAGCACAAACTCATTCAACGGCGGCTGGAATTTCAATTATCACAGTCCGATGTCGACGCGCTGCGAAGCAACCTCGACAAAATAAAACCGGCCTACAAGTCTGAAGTGAAGGGAGGCGTGCCGGGCTACAAAGCGCCCGTTGAGAACTGGGTATGGAGAAACCCCGCTTTAACGAACGCTTGACGAGGTGGATCACACGGCGGCATATTTTTGTTGGTCACCCCGAAGGGGTAACGCTAAGGGTCTCCCAGGGAAGAACTATGCCGGATCAACGGCGGGCTACTCCGGCGCGCCACCGCCCAGCAGTCGAGCGTAGCGCGGGTCGAGACGGGCGGCGGTGCGGTAGTGCTCGTTGGCCCGATCGATCTGCCGGCGTGAAGCGAACAACGCCCCGAGATTGAAATGGGCGTTGGCGTTATTGGGGTCGAGGGCGACGCCCCGCTCGAGATGCTCCCGTGATCGCTCCGGCTGCTCGACTCGCGACAAGGCAAAGCAGAGGTTGTTGTGCAGCTCGGCGTCGTCCGGCTCGGTAGCCAGGGCACGCTCATAGCAGGGGATCGCCTCCTCGAACCGGCCCAAGTGTGCAAGCGTGGTGCCGAGATTGTAATGGGCATGGCCCATCTGCGGCTCTATTCGCACTGCCTCGCGTAGGCCGGCTATTGCTTCATCCAGGCGGCCCAGCTCAGTATTGGATCTGTCGGGTGGCATGCTCACGGTTGGGTGAGCATGTTCGTTCTCCAATGGAGTTACATGGGCACCCGCGAACTCGTTCAATCAAAAACTACAGAGTACTAGAGCATTTCTCTATTTTCTGTGCCGATATTGCCGATGATTCTTCTGCCATGATGGCGGGAGGACCCAGGCATGAAGCCATATTCGATGGATTTGCGGGAGCGGGTAGTGGTGGCGTGTGATGCCC
>JAZGDW010000008.1:0-3454 GCA_036478295.1 Candidatus Krumholzibacteriia bacterium | reverse complement strand
ACTTTCCCGTCCCACGGGGGCCGAGTTCGATGAAGTTATAGTTCTTCTCGACAAAGGGAATAAAGCGGGTGAGAAGCAGTAGTTTGAGCCGTTTCTCCATTAAAGCTGGCTCAAGCCCCACACTTCGTAGTAACAGGTCTATCCACTCTTCACGCGAAAAGGCACGGCGGCCTTCCACGTATTCGTCAAGGTCGAACCGTGCCAGCTGGATGGGCCGTAGATCGGCGATGTGGAAGGGGCTCCCCCCCCTTGTTCCTTCTTCTAATGGTCTAAACTGAACGTCGACGATCGCCCAGATTCCGCCCTCGAGCAGACGCTCGTACCGCCGGTGAAAATCGTCAGGGATGTGAATGCGAGTGTAACTGAAATTATCCATTGCGGCCCAGTACTTGGTCTCGCTAGCGATGAAGCGCACCTCCACGCGATCGATGAAGCGATGTTTGCCCCTCTGCTCGACTTTCGACTGGGCTTTATTGGCCTCATCATGGCGAAAGTAGTTGTTCCGCAAGGTTTCTTTGACGGCATCGATGCCAATCCGGATCTCATCCTCGTTGTCCGAGGCACAGTATTTCCCGAGGAGATACTCAAGGACGTAGGACGGCACATTCTCACCACCCTTGATCTGGTGGAGGAGGTCCTTCCGTACAACCTTTCCGCCATAGGTTTGCGTGACTTTCTGATCAAGAGCGTCCATGCTCATGCGCATCACCTCATTCGATTAAGGCGTTCTTGAGTTTGTGCCGAGTCCAGATTTGTCCCGTGCGTGGATCGGTTACCCGAATTTCGACCGATGGACCCATGAAATCCGGCTCGATTAGGACTGGGACAGCGGTTTCGACCCGCGGTTTCAAGGTTACCTCGTAGGTCGACTCGTCTCTCGCTTCGCAGTCCGCCGCCTCGCCGACGATCTTCGCCTTGGGCGCCGAACTGTCGTAGGCTTCGATCCTCACGCGAACGGGTTCGCCAACGAGTGACCGGAACTGCACCTTTAACCCAATCACACGGCTGGTAAAGCGGTCACTGCGATACCAGATCGATACCTCTTGCTTGCCCCGGTCGACCGCTGGGGCCCTGACGTGGACCGCAACAGCAGGAACTACCGCTTCCTGGAGGCTAAGCCCCTCGTGGAAGTACCCCTCGCCGGCTATGAATACCCTGAAGCCCACAGGGAAACAGATCTCCTCAGGTGTCCCTTGGATTCCCACGAGGTTAGCAGGGAATACGAGCGTTCCTGCCGTCGCGGCGAGGCCTTTTCCGAGGCGGCATCGTCGTGTCGATTTCAACCAGGTACCAGGCGGTTGCCCAACAACATCTCCGGGCGGCACCTCGGGTAGAAGGACGTGGCCGTGGTCCGCAGAAAAAACGAGATGCTGGTAGCCCACCGCGGCTAGCCGAACGGCGGCTTTCTTCAACTCGCCGAGCATCTCGCTCATGAGCTTTCTGGCGAGATAGAGGCTTAAGTTCTCCCCAAGTGCATCGATCCCTTGCGCTCGAACGACCAAGAGATCGGCGTTCTCAAACTTCTTTTCGAGCTTTTTGACAGGTGTCGAAAGGAGATCGTCCAGGGTCAGATCAGCGAACCGGTCTCCGTAGCGTTCCTTGAGGAACTTCATCCGATCGTCCGAATTCTTGAGGTGTCGGGACCCAATAGCGGGAACGAGGTCGCCCCCCGACTCGACAAGCGAGAAAGCCCCGTCGGCGCCTGGCATGAGGGCAGCCATTCCGCAAGGCGTCGTCGTGGGCAACACCGAGGCAGCGACCGACGTGTCTACCTCACCCAGGTCCACCAGCGCCTCCCCCAGATTGCGTCCCATCTCGAAGCGGAGCGCGTCGCAAAGGAAAAAGGCCACCCTCTCACGCTTCTCGAGGACCGGCGCAACCAATCTGTCAAAGACTTGTGTTTGCCGCAACACCCCATCGGGCGGCCAACCCTCAGTGTGAATCACGGAGAGGAACCGATCTTGAATCTGTTGGACTACCGCTCGATACCGGCCGCGGCACATTTCGATAAGGGGGAGAATCTCCGCATCCTCCGAACACCCTGCGGCACTTTGTTCAAATAGACGTTGCCGGCTGTCAAGCTCGGCCCAACCTCCAGGGCGTGCGTATGCTTCCACCATGGACCGTACGCTTGATGCCTCTCCGCTCCAGCTTTCCTCAACGGCTTTCGACATCTCCAGAAAACCCACGCACCGCTCTGCGACAATCCATAGGAGAGCACGATCGGGTCGATGTCGCCAGATGGAGCGGCGGCGATTTTCTAATATCGATCTCGCCCCCGACAGATCCCCCTCTTTGACGCGTTCGCGAAGGCGAATAAGGTATTGACGCTCCTCAAAGGCGAAGGTGTCTAGGGGCCCCAGATCCTCAATGCCCTCGGTGATTGCAGGGAGTCGCAGCTCTGCCTCTATGTGATCAGCGAGTGTGATGTACCTCTCCCGAAAGTCATCACCGGTCCTCATGCGCTCACAAGCAGCCAGTATTCGCTCCCGATGGACGGGCTCGGCATGGGGCACGGCGGCGAGTGCATCTGGCAGGGCTGTAGGCAAGTCGAACGCAAACTCGCTGAGGAGCACATAGATCCCCAAACTCTCGCGGATGCTCTGCCAGGAGCGAGCCCGGGCGGGTGGTTTAAACCCAAACGCGTCTTCGAGAAGGCGGAGCACCTCCTCTTTACACCCAGGTACCTCCTCAATACGTGCCGCGCGCGCGTCCCGGCAAAGGATCTGCGCGAGGATCTCCACCGCCGATTCAGTCCCTAGAGCCTCCCGCAGGAGGGGCCAACGCTGGTCCGACTCCAAGCTGTCCAGGAGAGCGAGCGTTGGTTTCGCCTCGGAAAAAAGCCGGTCGATTTCGGCAATCCGATCCGGGAGGGCCTGGCGGCCGAGCGACTGAAGTCGTTCCGCATCCTTATCGCCAAAGGCAGCCCCAGCGACCGCGAAAACTTCGAATGGGTCTCGCTGTTTTGTCTCTGGAATGGAACCTCGAAATCGTGGAACGTAGATCATCATGTTCGCACGCGCATCCCGAGGGTCCGGAGAATCGTTCATCTTCTGATAAATCTCTTCGGCCTCTCGCCGCGCCCGAAGAATAGACTCGGCTGCCGAGACGACCTTGCACGACGGTGCCTTAAAATCTGCAGCAAACGTTTCAAACGCCCGTTCGCCATCGTACCAGACAACGATACGGCGCTCATCAAGGAGATCGAGCAGACGCTTGGTAAGGTATGAGGAAACGCTCATCGGCCGATCCCCTTATTCATTCTTCCGTCTCTTCTAAGATCGTGCTGAGCACTCCGCTAGCTTTCCTCTCGGCACGAAGGCTCACTTCACTTTTGGCAGACTTTTTCCTTTTCTTTCCGGTACGGTTGGGCGCCAGAACCTCTACCTCGCACAGGCTCTCAAGGCCATGCGCGATGGCGACTGATCGATCACGCCGGCACTCTTCCTTAACA
>JAZGDW010000079.1:0-2151 GCA_036478295.1 Candidatus Krumholzibacteriia bacterium | reverse complement strand
CCGATTTATTTTTCACGAACCACCGGTGGCTTTGCGGATGAGTGGGGGTTGGGCGCATACCTCGTTGGCCACGGCATTGCGCGAAAACTCGAGCCTAATCCAGTCGTGGAAAGCGACAGTGTCGTGTACTCACCGACGCTGGGATGGGTAAACGTACCGCGCACCCGAGAACTCCTTTTTTCGGTGTATCATCCGGAGGGCGCCGCCCGGGTGCGCCCGCGCGGATGGATTGATGTGCCCTCCAGCTCGATACTTTCCCTCTACGCATTCATGTATGCCGGATTCTCCGAAGTTCTTCTCGCAGCCGGTGAGGCAGGACAGGCGCAGCAGGCTCAGGATTACGCACAGCGCATTCTATACAACATCCAGTACGAGCGCTGAAGGTTCAAAACGAAAAACAGAACGATTGTCAGGTGGGGTCTGTAACCTTAGTGCGTTGCACGCACCAGTGGTCGCAGTCGGATTCAGGAGCTACGGTGCGAGAGAGACTACCGGTCTATAGCACCACCCGCCCGGTCGTTATCGGCCAACTCTCCCAAAATTTGATGTACGTCGCATAGGAAGCCCCCTGCGGTACGTTCCACCAGGGGTGATCGGGATCATCGGCGGGGGCTTTCACACCCGCACCTTTCGAAAAGGGATTGGTCGACTTGACAGGGGCTTTCTTGCTGCAGTATGGGCAGGTGTACCATTTCTCGTCGGGGTCGATCCACCAAAGATACGGCGCGTCAGCTACCTCAGGCCATCCGTCGCAGCGGTGCGCCACGGGTCGCAGCTGGACCGGCGCCTTCCCCACGTTCTGCAAGAAACCACAGAAGCGGCACTGCCGGAATTTCTTGCCGTGATCCATCGCGCGGGGGCCGTAGAAACCGGTGCGGTTGCACCTTGGACACGGCTCTGGGTCCGCCCGCTCCGCCGCCATGGCGTACGTCGCGTCGTCCCACTCGCGCACCGTGTACGCGTCGCCTTGCTCTTCCGGGTTTCCAATCGATTCTTCGGCCGACTGTTCCTCAGAGGAGACGTCCGGGTCACCGCCCGGCACGGCCTCCGCTACCCCGGCCTCGACCCCCTCTGCTTTGCTTTTCGTCGGCTTGCTCTGTTTCTTGCTTCTTCTTTTGATCATGTTCCCTGGGCGGTTGGACGCCGGAAAAGTAACGGGCCTTAATATAGCACGGATCATCGGCCTTTAGGAGGCGCCGGCAACCTCGGCTCAGTCCACCTCCAGAGCTTGCTGCAAGTCGCCATAATATCTTCGTAGTGTTCCACTCCCACCGACAGGCGAGCCATCGCGCGCTGAAGCACTCATGAGATCGGAATTCAGAAACCGCTATGGCGGGAGAGCCCGAGCCAGGCCGACTTGCCCGACCGCGCAGACCCAGTTCAGCGCTGTACCGATAAAAAAACCGTCTTCGCCAAGATTCTGATACAGCGGCAAGACGATGAGTCCGCTGCATGGGGCGCGTATCTCGCCGCTCCGGTCCCTCCCGACCACATGTCCCTCGCTTACTGATTGGAAATTTTCGAATCCGGGCTCCATCCGAAAGTCATCTTCGGGAACTACGGCGTGCCGATACCGAATAGTCAGACGCCGAGGGGCATTCGGGGCCAAGCGGGCGAACTCGTCCCGCATGCGTGAGATATCGTGCCAGTCACCCTCCCTGATGATGCCGGCCGACTCGAGGGCTAGCCACAGCGCCGTTTCCAGAAAATCAACGGATTCTGAGCTGTGGTGTTGTCCACCCTCAACTGCAACCGCGGTGTATCCCAAACCAGTCACGTATTCGAGCAAGGTGCCGTCTAGGTGACGCGTCAGCCCTAGGATCATGGGAAGGGGTATCGTAGCGGCGAAGCTGCGCGCGTCAGGTGAGTCCGCAGCTGCCACAAACGACGTACCGTCCCCCGACGCCGTGTGAAGATCGATTAGATACACTTTGCCAGTGGACTGCGCGAACACCTGAGCTAGCATAGCTAGCATCTCAGCTTGTTCCCGTTCCTCGGCACCGAGTGGTGTATCTTTCCCCGCTTCGAGCGTTTCGATTCGCTCCGGTAACCACGCACGGTTGAGGTCTCTGGCCAGATACCTACGTCCCTTCGCCAGCGCCGACATATTACCGGCCAACGCAACGAATTGTCCGCGTACACCTTCATTAC
>JAZGDW010000078.1:0-2294 GCA_036478295.1 Candidatus Krumholzibacteriia bacterium | reverse complement strand
CACTTCATGTTTACGACTACGACTCGAACCCCACTGCTCGCGGCCAAGAGATCAGCCCCGACGCACCGAGTTTCATCCATCCCGTGGTCACCCTGCATCCGGAGACGGGACGGAGGGGACTTTACGTCAATCGTCTAATGACCCACCACCTGGTTGGACTTCCGCAAAAAAGAAGTGATGAGCTTCTCGATTATCTTTTCAATCACCAGGAGAGTCCTGAGTTCATTTATGAACACGCCTGGCAACCGGGTGATTTGATTATATGGGACAACCTCTGCACGCTGCATGCAAGAGAGGATTTCGATCCTGGCGAGAGGCGCATCTTACGTCGTTTGACTGTCCGAGGTGAGCGTCCAATCGGCCTGGAAGAAACCGATCATCGGAAGGCGAACGAGTAGTTGCACCCATCCCGGGCCCAAGCACTGGATGGGCAGACAACGAACTGAAACGGCCTGACCGGCTGAAAATTTGGACAAAGATAAGATTAAGAGAGATACGTTTATGAAAATGAGAAAAGCCTTTTCTCGATCCTTCTTTTCTGGTCCCTATTGGGAGAGAAAGAATGACTCCTCCCGATAGACGGCGTTCGAAGTCCGGGATACTACTAACCCTAAAGAGACAACAGGGAGGGATGAGCATGAAGCGTTCGTGGGTATGGCCGATCAATGTCGCTGTTTTGATCTTATTGCTGGGAGCGTCGGGGATGGGCTTGGCGCTCGCGCAGGATTTCGACCAGGCATCCTGCGATGAGTTCCTGCACCCCAAGCGTGTGTCAAACGGCAAGGAAGTCGGGCCGGAGTCCTGCCTGATGCAGGAGACGGACGTGCTTTTCGAAGGACGCACGTTCCGGCGCCTGGACATTGGCCTGGACGGAACCGTGGAGGGCTACTTGACCAAGGAGGGACAGTATCGCGAGTACCTTACGAACGCGCCGGATCTCGTGTTCCCGCAGACGGTGGACCCCGGACCGGTTTACCCTGCCATCGCCAGGTACGAGCGGGACAAGGGGGCGGCGATGACGGTCCTCTATCCCCTCGACAAGAGCGCGTGGAACGGGAAGATGTGGGTGACCGCGCACGGCCGGGGTCGGTCGTTCAAAAACGAAAGCCTGAGGGCCTGGAACAAGAACCTCGACCGTACCAACCCGCTGGACGGCCTGAACAAGTACGACAAGCTGATGCTGTCGAAGGGCTATGTCCTGGTGAAAACCTACCGCACATCGGCGGAAGGGCTCGGCGAAATCGAGGCGACGCTCGAGGACGGGACCACGGTCGATTACGCGGCTTTCAACGACACCGCGCGCTACATCATGGATTTCACAGAGGTTGCCAAGAAAGCCATCCAGCGGAGGCTGGGCCGGGCTCCAGCACGCACCTACCTCTACGGGCATTCGGCGGGCGGGCGGATCGGCCGTGGGCTCAACTACACGCCCGGGCTCAACGTCGGCCTCGACGGCAAGCCCGCCTTCGACGGCATCCTCGCCGACGATTCGGCCGCCGGCACGTGGTTGCCGGTCGTGATGACGGAAGGCAAAGACGTGCTGTTCGCAACCGAGGCCGAGCGCCAGGCGTTCGTTCCACACATTGATGTAACGCATCAAATGTACAACCGCGAGTGGGCGCCCAAGAGGCCGGACTGGGTGTCGTCGAGCTTCCTGCAGAACAAGCGGCAGAACGCGAAGATCCTGCGCGACAAGGGACTCACGGGGAAGCACCGGATGTACGAGATTCGAAGCATCAGCCACTCGGGCGGAGAGAACCGGCCCGAAGGAGATGTCCAGACTCTCAATCTCTCGCTGCTGATGGACCGGTTCATCGACATCCTCGACGTCTGGGTGGATAAGGGGACATCACCGCCGCCGACCAGGTCCGATTGGGCCGAGCTCGGCGACGTGAACGGCGACGGGGTCATCGAGTACCCGGCTATCTCGTTCCCGGAAGTCGCCTGTCCGCTCGGCGTCTACCACCAGTACCCACCGGGCCGGGGCGGCCCCGGGTCAACCTTCTTCGCTGCCTTTAGCGGCGACGATCTGGAGCCGCTCGACAGCCGCGGCGTGTTCGTCGACATGAATCACAACGGCATCCGAGACCATCGCGAGACGCCGACACAGGCCTGGCACCGTCTTGGGCTGCTGCGGGAGAATGAGACGCTCACCCAGGAGAAGTACGGGGCGTGCGTTTACGAGGCGGCAGAGCAGCTTCGGAAGGACGGGTTTTTCAGTAGCCGGACCGCTCAGTGGTACCTTGAGAATGCCAAGAAGGTCAATCCCAAACCGAAGTCGCTGATGGAGTGAC
>JAZGDW010000077.1:0-5508 GCA_036478295.1 Candidatus Krumholzibacteriia bacterium | reverse complement strand
TACCAGAACTTCGGCACGACCTGTTTTCAGCCCGCCGAACCCGGTTTCGAGATTGCCGAAGAATCGGCATCCACCATTACGGAGAACTCGATTCCAAACGGCTTCGATGTCGTGCGCTTTTTCCTGTCCGAAAAGATCGGTCACCCGGTGCCCCCCGACTGTGGCTCTTCATTCCTGCAGCAACAGAGAACGCGAACGAGCGCCGTTCCGAAGCTGATCGCCGAGTTGAACCGCGGCGCGACCATTGTGAGCTTTCAGGCGCACATGAATCGATATGCGATCTGTCACGAGTTCCTCTTTACCAGTACGACGAACCTCGGTGAAACGCCCGATTACCTGAAGATGGAGAACTTCGGCAAGCCGTGGGTGCTGTTTGCGATGGGGTGCCACCTGAGCGACTACGCGCTTCACAGGGAGCCGATACGTTTTCAGTTCAACGGTCCCAACGGCGATTGCCTCTCGGAGCTGCTGCTCTTTCGCAACAACAACGGGGCGGTTGCCACCTACGGCAGTACCGGCTTCGAATACCTGAGCACGAACGCCGCCTACACGAATGCCATCGCGGAGGAATTCTTCGAGCATCCCCGCAGCGACACCCTGGTGGCGTCCAGCCGCGCGCAGGCGCGCTGGATATTCGGTGAGCTGATGACGGATGCCGAGTTGGTGAACCTGGTACGGCGGGGGTCGGGCCCGCCGGGGAAAGGCTCCGTCGGCATGATCATCCGGTACCACATCCTCGGCGATCCGCTGCTGCGCATCGACGCCGGGCCGCCCCGGTTCGAGGTCACGGTGGACGGCAGGCCGGTCGAAACGGAGGGGGCGCTCGTTGCTTCGGCCGGCAGCGATTCCGTGCAGGTGCGGGCCGTGATCAGCGACGAAGTCGCAATCGATAGTCTCACCCTCGAAATAGCCGGTGTGGACGCGTCGAACCAGCTGACCATCACGCCGCTGGTGGACCAGGGCCTCGACGCCGCCCGCCAGTATGAAGTTACTTTCGGGCACAGGATCCTGCCCGCCGAGTACCAGGTCATTCTCAGGGCCCACCAGGCGCCGGACACAACGGGTAGTTTCTTGATGGTTGGGGAATTCGTTCTGAACACCGTCCTCGATGTTGGTGTCAGAGTGAACGGGCGCCCGCTGGTCAGCGGTGATATCGTGCCGCCCAGGGCGAGTTATCTCGTCGAACTGACGGCGAGTGCCGCGCTCGACACGTCGATCATACGGGTGGAAATCGACAGCAGCCGGGTGACCTCTGTCATCACGCCGCCCGCGCCGGGGGACACGACGAACACGTGGCTGATCGGTTTCTCGGGCAATCTCTCGCAGGGACGACACACGATAACGGTCATCGTCGGCAGAGGCGTTTTTTCCTTCAACGTTGTGGTTTCTTCGCAGCTGGGGCTTCGTGATGTGATCGCATATCCGAACCCGTTCCGCGACCAGACGCAGTTCGTCTACACGAACGACGTGGCGATCTCCGGCGGCAACATCGATATTTTCACGACCAGCGGCAAGAAGGTCGCGCAACTCGGCATACCCCTATCAGCCCGCGCCGTGGGCCAGAACGCCGTCACCTGGAACGGTCGCACTTTTTCCGGGGCTGAGATCGCAAACGGTGTCTACCTCTTCGTCATCACGATTGACCAGCCGGGAGGCCAGAGTACCTTCCGCGGCAAGTTGGTGCACGTCAAATAGTTAGTACTCAATGCGTGAAAAAAAGACCGCTGTGTGGGCCTGCTTTGGGTGCCATCTTTTTGGCCCATTGAGGTTGATTGTGGCCGGGAAAATGAGTCTCACGGCCACAAGCAAACCTTTTCCTATTCCAATTTATTCTGCTAGACTCGGCCGTGTTTTTGAGCGGCTGCGGCCGGACCGCGCCGTTTTTCCACGGGAGAATTCGTGTCCGACGACAAGCGGAACATCTTCGAAGAGCTGACGCACCTCACGACCGAACAGCAGAACCCGCGCACCGGTGGGATCGACCTGGCGTCCACGGTTGAGATCGTCGAGATGATGAACGCCGAGGACCGCAGCGTGGCCGACGTTGTGCGTGAGGCGATACCACAGATCGCCGCGGCCGCGGAGCTCGCGGTGGCCTCGTTCGAAAAGGGCGGACGGCTACTCTATTTCGGTGCGGGCACCAGTGGCCGGCTCGGCGTGCTGGATTCCGCCGAGTGCCCACCGACGTTCGGCGTGGAGCCCGGGATGGTCGTTGGAGTGATTGCCGGGGGGCGGGAAACGGTGTTTCTGTCGCGGGAAGGGGTCGAGGACGACGAGACGGCGGCACACGCCGATGTGAAAGAGCACAAGGTGTCATCGACGGATACCGTGGTCGGGATTACGGCGAGCCGCAGGACCCCCTACGTGATCGCAGCGCTCGCTGCCGCCCGGCGCGCCGGGGCGAGCACCGTATTTCTTACCTGCAACCCCGCCGTGCACGCGGACGTCGACGTGGAGATCAACGTGGTGGTGGGGCCGGAGGCGGTGACAGGTTCCACGCGTCTCAAGGCCGGCACCGCTCAAAAGATGGTGCTCAACATGATTTCGACGGCGAGCATGATCAGGCTGGGCAAGGTGTACGGTAATCTGATGGTCGATTTGAACCCGGCGAGCAATAAGCTCGAAGAGCGGGCCAAAGGAATCATCGGTCTGCTGGGCGGCATCGACTACGACCGTGCGGCGAAAGTTTACCGGGAATCCGGCAAGAACGTCAAAGTGGGTGTCGTTATGGCAAAAAAAGGATTGAGCAAGAAGGAAGCCGAGGGAGCCCTGGCCCGGGCTGGGGGGTTTCTCCAGCGCGCGTTGGGTGAGTGATGAACAAACTGAACGTTCGAATGGTTTTTGTGACCGTCATGGCCGCCTTGCTTTGCAGCTGCGGGCGCGGCGATTCGGGTCAGGAGGTGCGTTTCTGGCACTTCTGGGACAACGCCGTGATCGAGCCGATCGTCGAAGAGTTCGAGAGGCGTAACCCTGGCGTCAAGGTTGCGGTGGAGCAGCTGACCTGGCAGAGTGGCCTCGAGAAGATCCAGGCGGCCATCGCGTCGGGCACACAGCCGGACCTGTGCGAGCTCGGCTCCACGTGGTTGCCGCGGTTCAGCTATGAAGGGGTGCTCGAGGATCTCAGCGTCGTGCACAGCGAGATCGCGGACAGTTTCATGGCGTGGGACAGCGCCATGTGGCAGGGCAAAGTGTACGGGCTTCCGTGGGTACAGGGGACGCGCGTGCTTTTCTTCAACGTGGACCTGTTCACGGATGCGGCACTCGATCCGCAGCGGCCGCCGGTGACGTGGGATGGACTCCTCGAGGCGGCGGAACGCATCGACGGCCTGGGGGACGACATCAGCGGCTTCGGTCTGAACCTTGGGGAGCGCTACGTCCTGTACAAGAAGTTCATGGCCTTCGCATGGGGAAACGAAGGAAAAATCCTCAACGGCGATGGGGCGGTGGCTTACAACAGCCTGGAGAACCTGGAGGCGATGGAGTTCTACCGCAAGCTGGCCGAATTCTCTTTGAAGGAAAAACAGGAAGTGCTGGACCATTATTTCAAGAGCGGTCGTCTGGGCATGCAGATTTCGGGCGCGTGGAACATCCGCAACTACGCGGAAGAGGCGCCCGACCTGAACTACCGGGTTGTGCGGGTGCCCCGGCCGTCGCGGCAGAGAGGGCACCACGGCAGCTTCACCGGGGCCGAGATGCTGGTGATATTCAAGAACTCGCAGCGCAAGGCCGACGCGCTCAAGCTCGCCCGCTTTCTGCAGAGCTACCCGCAGGCGAAGGCGCTGTGCAAGGCCGTGCAGAGCGTTTTTCCGGCCTCGATGATGGCGCTCGGTGATCCGTCGTTTATCGGCGACCCCCGGATGCAGGTGTTTGTCCTGCAGGCGATGAGCAGCCACACGCCGCCGGCGCACCCCGGCTGGATCGAGATGGAGGACATCATCAACCGGTCGGTGGAGGAGGTGCTGTACGGCCGCAAGGACTCGAAACAGTCGCTGCAGGACGCGGCCAGGGAGCTCGAGCGGGTCGTCGAGAAGTTCAAGTGAGAGGCTGCGGGGCATCAACGTCGTAGCGGCCCTGCGCCCGCTTCGCTCGGCTATCCACGACGACCAGCGCGGGTGGCAGCGAAGGGGCGCCCGGCCGCGCGCAGCTTGCGAGCACGGACGGGCTGTTCGCTGACAGGACCCGCGCTGGCCACGCCTCCAGGCTGCATCCAGGAATGACGTCTATGCGTTCAACGCGTTCGATCTTGATGCTTCTGCTGCCGTGGGCGGTTGTCTATGGGGCCTTCTACGTCTTTCCCTTCGTCTTCTCGTTCGTACTCGGTTTTCTCTCGTACAATCCGCTGAACGTTCAAAACACCTCATGGGTCGGGCTCGATAACTTTGCACGACTCTTTCACGACCCGAGGTTCTTGCGCGCATTGCGCAATACGCTGGTCTTCGTGCTCGGTACGGTGCCGCTGACCACGGTGGGAGCGCTGACGCTGGCCATTCTCCTGCGAGGCCGCATTCCCGGCAAGGGCCTGCTCAAGGCGGGTTTCTTTCTGCCGTCGATTATCTCCATGGTTGTCATATCGCTGCTCTTCAAGCTGTTCTACGCGCCGGGCGGTGGACTCAACAACGCGCTGGGCGCCCTGGGGATCGGTGGGCACGGCTGGCTGACCGATCCGAGAACGGCGCTGCCCGCGATCATGGTGATGGACGTGTGGGCGGCGATGGGGTACTACGCCATTATCTTCGATGCCGCTTTCGCCGGGATTCCCAGGGAACTCTATGAGGCCGCCGCGCTAGAGGGCGCCGGCTTTCGGGCCACGTTGCGCTACGTCACCATGCCGATGCTCAGTCCCGTCATCAGCTTCGTCCTCGTCATCAACACGATTCGCTCTTTCCAGGTATTTATCGAGGTGTTCATCATGACACAGGGGGGGCCGCTGGGATCCACGGACACGCTGGTGCTGTCGCTGTACGAGGCCGCGTTCAGACAGCTGGATTACGGTTATGCCAGCGCGATTGCGTACGTGGTCTTTATCCTGTCCGGGTTATTTTCGATCTTTGCCGTTAAGCGGTTCAAGCCCCGGTTCGGGGCAGGAGCGGCCACCGGATGATCGGCCGCGGGGTGAGATGCTCGTGAAACGGACTTTGCAAATCATACTTTTGCTCGCAATCTTTGCCGTAATGGCCTACCCGCTGGTGTGGATGGTGAGTATTTCGCTGCGAACCGGTGAAGGTATCAGCCCCCGTTTCTATGCCGAGGTGTGGCAGGCCGGTCCGTTCGACCGCTACCTCCTGAACAGCACCGTGGTGGTCGTGGCCGTCCTCATCGGCAATATTCTGATCTGCTCGATGGCGGGCTACGCGTTCGCCCGTTACCGGTTTCGCGGCCGCCGGGTCCTGTTCTTTCTCGTCATATCGATGATCATGGTGCCCAAACAGGTGATCCTCGTCCCGCTCTACATCCTCATGCAGAAGTTGCATCTCCTGGACACGTACGCAGCGCTGATCCTGCCTTTCA
>JAZGDW010000076.1:0-5186 GCA_036478295.1 Candidatus Krumholzibacteriia bacterium | reverse complement strand
CTCACTCGAAATGCCTCCTTGCGTATGAGGGTTATGTTTGTGACACACCCCTTTATACCCATAAACCAAGGCATTTCGAGTATTTTCTTGCAAAAAAGCGTTCAAAGTACGCTTATTCAAGGCCTAGCGCATGAGCCCCGGGTTTCCAAGCAGGATAGCACTAAGCCGTGAACGGTTACCCGGATCAGTCACGCCTTGGGGCTGGGAAAGGCGTGGTTTATGGGAACCCCGAGGGGAGGCAGCCGGCTGAGACGCTGAAACGCCGAAATAAGGAAAAGCTGGAATCCGCCCCATCTTCAATTTCGGCGTTTCGTCATTTCGGCGTTTCAGCGTTTCGACGTTCGATCCGTGCTTGACGGTCCTCGCGACGCGTTCTACCCTGGCACGTGTCCTGAGTTGCCTTTTCGGTTTTTGTACGGAGTACACATCGATGAGCGTAAGAGTGGGTATCAATGGGTTTGGTCGGATCGGGCGGCTGGTGTTTCGGGCGATGGCGCAGCGTCCCGAGGAGTTCAACGTGGTCGCCATCAACGATCTAAGCGACATCGCCATGCTGCGGCAGTTGCTGCGCTATGATACCGTTCACGGGCGGTTCGCGGGGACGGTCGAGGTGGGCAATGGAGCCCTGATCGTCAACGGCAAGACGGTCAAGGTGCTGTCCGAGCGGTCGCCGGCCAGGCTGCCGTGGCGTGAGCTAGGCGTCGAGGTGGCTCTGGAAGCCACCGGGGTATTCACCGTGCGCGAAAGCGAGAAAGGCGGATACGGCGACCACCTGGTAGCCGGGGCCAAGAAGGTCATTCTCTCCGCCCCGTCGAAGGACGACCCGGACCTGATGTGCGTGCTGGGCGTCAACGATGACCGGCTCTTGCCCGAGCACAGGTGCATCTCCAACGCCAGTTGCACCACGAACTGCCTGGCGCCGCTGGTCATGGTGCTGCACGAGAACTTCGGCGTCGTCGAGGGGCTGATGACCACCGTCCACGCTTACACGAACGACCAGCGCATTGCAGACCTGATTCACAAGGACCCCCGCCGGGCCCGGGCGGCGGCCCAGAACATCATCCCCACCACCACGGGGGCGGCCCGGGCGGTGGGCAAGGTGATGCCGGAACTGAATGGCAAGCTCAACGGCTTCGCTCTTCGCGTACCGGTGGCCGACGGATCGCTCGTCGATTTCGTGGCTACGCTCAACAAGTCAGTCACTGCGGCGGAAGTCAACGCGGCGCTGAAGAGCGCGGCCGAGGGCAAGCTCCGCGGCATTCTGGAGTATAGCGAGGACCCGCTGGTCAGCTCCGACATCATAGGCAACCCGGCCAGTTCGATCGTCGACGCCCAGAGCACTATGACCATGCCGGCCGACGGCGGCAAGATGGTCAAGTGCGTTTCCTGGTATGACAACGAATGGGGCTACGCGTGCCGCACCGTCGACCTGATCAAGAGGGTGGCGGAGATGTGAATAACGAATAGCGAATAGCGAATAGCGAATTGGGAGAAGAACTCTCCCTCCAACCTCTTAATTCGTTATTCATAATTCGCTATTCGCTATTTCCGGGCGCCCCATCCTTCGCCCCAGGCGAAGGGTGGGGAACGGACGATGTCATATCGTCAGGTGAACTCGCGTGATGGAACGGGAACGTGTTAACAGAACGGCGTTTTCGATTGCCCGGCTTGGCGACGACTCGGATGAGAAGGCGTTCTGGTGGTCGCGCACGCCGCAGGAACGTCTGGAAGCCGTGGAACTGATGAGGCAGATTCTCTATGGCTACGATCCGGTTTCCGAGCGACTTCAAAGAATTCTTGAAATTGTCGAACTGAAGGCGATCTGAGGAAGAAGGAATCGTCGGCTGGGTGCCCCATCCCTTGCGCGGCAAGGGGTGGGGGAGGAACGGAGGAATGCAAAATGTCGAATGCAGAATGCAGAATGAAGAAGAGCGTCGAGGACATTGATGTTCGTTCTATGCGGGTGCTTGTTCGCCTCGACCTTAACGTGCCCCTGGACGACGACCGTAAAGTCGCCGACGACACGCGTATACGGGCGGCTTTGCCAACCGTGCGGCGGCTGATCGAAGGCGGCGGGCGGGTGATTCTCATGAGCCACCTGGGCCGACCCAAGGGGACGCCCGACGATCGGGTGAACTTCTCCCTGGCGCCGGTGGCGCTGCGGCTTAGCGAGCTGCTGGGCCGGCGTGTCACCTTCGTCCGTGATTGGTCCGCTCCGGAATTGCGAGCGGCGGTGAATTCCTTGGCCGACGGCGACGTCTGCTTGTTGGAGAACCTCCGTTTCAACGAGGGTGAAACCATCAAAGACAAAGCCGCGGCCGAGAATCCCAAACTGCGACAGGAGAAAGAGGGTTTCGCCGGTAAACTCGCGGAGATGGCGGACGTGTACGTCAACGACGCCTTCGGAACCTGCCATCGCGACAACGCCAGCATGCTCACCGTGCCGCGCCTGATGGCCGGCAGGCCGCGCGTGGTGGGGTGCCTGGTTCAAAAAGAACTGGAGTTCCTGGGACGGGCGGTGTCCGATCCCAAACGACCGTTCATCTGTGTGCTGGGCGGGGTCAAGGTGTCCGACAAGATCGGCGTCATCGAAAACATGCTCGACAAATGCGACCGGGTGCTCATCGGCGGGGCGATGATGTTCACCTTCGCCGCAGCCGAGGGGAAGCAAGTCGGCAAGAGCCTGGTGGAACCCGATTCATACGAGACGGCCCGGTCGCTCCTGGCGAAAGCCGACGATAAGTTGCGTCTGCCCATCGATTGCATCGCGGCTGAGCGCATCGAGGAGGGCGTCGATACGCAGGTCTGCAAGGATGAGGTGCCGGAGGGTTTGATGGGTCTGGACATCGGCCCGGAGACGATCAGCGCCTACCTGGATGTGTTGGGCAGCGCGAACACGGTGGTATGGAACGGCCCCATGGGCGTGTTCGAGACGCCGCCGTTCGATCGGGGCACGCTGGCCGTCGCCGGCGCGTTGGCCGACGCCACCGCCCGCGGCGCGGTAACCATCATCGGCGGCGGAGACAGCGCCGCCGCGGTCGCCAAAGCCGGTTTGTCCGACAAGATGACCCACATCTCCACCGGAGGCGGCGCGTCGCTGGAGTTTTTAGAGGGCAAACCCTTCGCAGCCCTTGAAGTGCTGGATGAAGCGTGAGATAATCGCGGCCGCGGACGAGAGGGTCTCGATAGGCGGTTACTATGCTTACAAAGCTGAAACTCCACAACTACAAGACCTTTCTGAACGCCGAGTTCGACTTCAAAGACAGACACCTTGTCATCGGCGCCAACAATTCGGGCAAAACCAACCTCTCTAGCGCGATCGCCTTTCTCGGGGCTACTGCCCGGTCTGAACTCACGGCCGCCGCCGCTAACTGGGTACCCGGCGGGATCACCGAGATGAAGAACCGGGACTTCACGCCGGCGGAAATGGAGTTCTCCTGCACCTGCGAGCTCGAGTTCGAGTCGAAGCCGTGTGAGTACACATACGATCTCACGCTCAAGCCCGCGCCGGCACAACAGGCTGCCGCCGTTCCCCAGATTGAGCTTCGTGTCGTCCATGAGAGGCTGATATTCTCAGGCGAAGGCTTCAACGACGTCGTGCTGCTGGAAAACGATGGGCACGAAGCCAAACTCTTTCACGAAAAACAGCACGGGCACGGGCAACCAGCGCACACCCCCAAGATGCTTTCTCCCGCGAATGCGACGATGTTGTCCAAGCTGCACGAACTCGAGGGCAATCGTCGCGCCATCCTATTCCGGCAGTTTCTCTCCTGTTGGAGCTACTATAGCCTCAGTCCATTGGCGATACGGGGGGAGCATCGTGACGACCGGGGCGGGATGGTCGTGCTCAGCGCGAACGGCGAGAATCTTTCCTCCGTCATATTTCAGATGAAGAACATGGACGACGGATTGTACCGCCACGTGATTGATCACGCTCGTATCGTCGAGCCCGACTTTGAGGCGATCAATTTCATTCCTACGCCCGACCAGGGAGCGATTCCGTTCGTGGCACTTCGAGGGAACAAGAGAGTGACCTGGCGCGGACTTTCCGACGGAACGCTTCGCTGCTTAGGATTGGGTTACATCGTGGAAAGGGGCGCGATGATGAATCAAGTAGCGGGAGTGCCGATACTGACAGTCATCGAGGAACCAGAAAACGGGATTCATCCAGGCCAACTGCGAAGGGTCTTTGATTTGTTCGAGGAACGGGCGCCAACCGAACAGTTTATTTTTACGACTCACTCCCCGTACTTCATCGACTTTTTCGACGCCAAGCGGGAGTCTGTCACTATCCTTAAACGGAATAGGGATCGCACGGAAATCAATCCCGCTCCACCTGTTCGCCCGGAAGATCAGACCCCGGATCGCCTCACACTCGCAGACCAGTACTCGTTGGGGCTGATCGAGTGATCAGGAAGATCGGGATCATCGCCCAAGATGCAAACAGCATAGGGTTTCTTCGGGGTCTCAAGGAGCGACTGGAGTGCGAGGCAGAGCTTGTCGACCCGCCAGCGCGGATTGGGTGTACGCAATTCCTGCCGCGCAACAAAGCTCTCCTGGCGTGGGAGTATTTCAAGAAGAAGCGCGTCGACCTGATCATCAGATTCACCGATGCCAACGGGAGCCGTTGGCAGGAGGTTCAACGTAAGGAAAAAGAGGTGTTCCCCCAAGAGGCCCAGAGTCTTCTGGTGTGTGGTGTGGCCGTGAACACTGTCGAGGAGTGGTTGGGGCTGGACGCTGCGTATCTGGCAAAGTTTGTGCAAGTACCGGAGTCGGAGCTCGCCGACGCCAACGCCCGCACCGGGAGGATCAAGACCGCGTTGGTACGTGCGATGGAAGGTGACGAATCGAAGAGCGAAACCATCAAGCGATTCGTGTCAGACGCTCCCGCTGTCGTTTTCAAGAAATGGCTTGGTGATGCGGCGTTGCGAAGGTTCTATCAAGATTCCCGGCTCGCCGCGTCACAGGCGGACTGCGATGTTCGGAACGAACTGGGAGACGCAGATTGAACTGGTTCCTGGCTGACCCGAAGATCCGTATCGCCCCGTCGCTGCTGTCGGCGGATTTCGGTCGCCTGGCGGAGGAAGTGGCGGCCATCGAGCGCGTGGGTGTCGAGGTTTTGCACCTCGATGTGATGGACGGGCACTTTGCGCCCAACCTCACCTTCGGCGTACCCGTCGTCAAGT
>JAZGDW010000075.1:0-41354 GCA_036478295.1 Candidatus Krumholzibacteriia bacterium | reverse complement strand
GGGGGCGGTGCCACATCAAAGGAGAACTGCGTGAACGACTCGACGGTGCCGTCAAGCAAGAAAAGGTTGGCGCCGATGGAGAGATATGGGGACACGTCGACACCGGCCCCAAGGTTGTAACTGTACAGGTCCCCTGATTGCTGCAAACGGAAATCGCCGTTCGCCGTCGTCATGGTCGACGATCCCCGGGTGACGATGTCGAGGTCGGCGGACATGACGCGGTAGACACCGAACGCCACCGCGAAGCTGCCACGGTAGGTGGGGATCGGCAACGTCGCCGCGATGTAATCCAGGGAGGACGACGTCAGGTCGAGTTCGTTGGGGCTGCCAAGAAAGGTGTTGTCGAGGTCGTGACGCTGGCGTTGCAGGCCGAAGGCGAATTCAATCCGCCGGACCCGGGCGAGGCCGGCCGGATTGTAGATGAGTGCATGGGCGTCGTCGGCCATCGAGGTATACGTCCCGGCGAGACCCGACACGCGGGCGGCGGGCGTCAGTACGTGCGTGATGCCGAGGTCCTCGAACACCAAGGCATCGTCGATACTCTGGGAGCGGACCACGCTCGCCGCCAGCAGGGGTATGCACAAGACCGCAATCCGTGCCGCCGTCAGGTGGCGCCACCGCGGTCTTTTCGGCTCAGACGGTGCGTTTCTTGCTAGTCTCATTAGGGGTTTTGCCCTTAGGGGCGGGGCCGCTGTCGAGAGGTGGCCGGGGGGTGGCCCCCCACTGGGAACGGAGGGCTTCAGCCCGCCGTTCGTCGGGAACCCTGCCGGCGCCCGGTGGGAACGCGCCCACCCGCGGCATCCGGGCGGCATCGTGGTCGTAGTACCAGTACTCGTTGTACCACCAAGGAATGTCGTAGTAGCGGTTCCAGTTGGAGTGCCCGGAGTCCATACGGAAACGGTGGTTGGGGGGATGGTGGAACGCCCACAGCTCGTCTTGCTCGTGGCAACCGTTGCACCGTCGATCGGTCACTTCTTCGTAAACGACACGCTTAACCAGCGGGTGTCTCAAGAGGGTGTAGCAGGCGGGCGTCACAATGACGGCGAGACCCGTGACAGCTAGAAAGCATGATACAAGTCGGGTTTTCACATAAATCCTTTTGCTAGCAAGATATATCATACTAAGTTACAGGCAAAGGGCTATTTCGACGACCGCGCTTGGCGGTGTCGCAAGATACGGGAAGGGCCTGAACATGAACAACATCTCGAGGATCGTGCGGGGCGGCGTCGCGCTGTGCGTGCTGGCGTTCCTCGCCGCGGTGCCGTGCGCAACGGGCTGGGCGGTGCCGCCGGAGACGAGCACGGTCGACGAAGACAAGGTAGCCTCGGAATACACCAAGGCCATATTCCTGCTGGAAAGCGGTTCTCCTGACGAGGCGCTGCCACATCTCGAAACCGCCTGGGAACTGAGCGAGCACAACGGGGCCATCGGCGACAAACTGGCGGACGCCTATTTCCGGCTCGGCAACCTGACCTCGTGTGAGCGCGTGCTCGATGAGCTGCTGGCGGACAACGAGAGAAACACGACCGCGCTTTATCTCAAGGCAAAGATCCACTACGTAAAGGGCGCACGTGTTGAGGCACTGCAGTTTCTGCGGACGCTGAAAGCCTTCGACAAACCAAGATTCGAAACCGAGCGATTGCTTGCCAAAGTGCTGTTCGAGCTGGGTCGCGACGAGGAGGCGCTCGAGGCGTACAAAGACGCCATCGTCCTCGACCCTTACTATCCTTTCCTGCACTATACTTATGGGCTGCTTCTGCGCAAGTTCCAGCGGCGGGACGACGCGCAGGAGGCGATGCGAAATGCGCTTGAGCTCGAACCGCGTTTCGTCGACGCCGCGCTGGAGCTGTCGGCGATGCTGGTCGAGGATGAGCGCTTCGCCGAAGCACAGGAGGTGCTCGAGAATCTCCGGGAACAGGAGGTCGACAGCCCCGAAGCGTTGCTCTTGATGGCGAACCTCTACTTCAGCCAGGGCAAGCTCGATAGCGCGATTCGAGTGCTCGAAGGCGAGGCACAGCGCTCGAATCTCAACAGAGATGGCCTGCTGCTGCTGGGCAGGGTGTACTACGAGGCCGGGGAATACGAAGAAGCGTTTGGCATTTTCGAGACGCTGTTCGACCAGGAGACGCGAACGTCGGAGATGTCGCGCGTACTCGCCGAGATTTCGCTCAAAGCGAACAAACCGGATCGGGCCCTGAAGCACTACAGGGAAGCGATCGAACTCGGCCCAAAGGATTATCGAAACTACATGGGGCTATTTTTCGCGACCTCCCCGAGGTTCAACGATGAGGGTTCTCCAACCATCTCGCTTCCCGAGGATGAAGTCACAGCTCTTCTCGAGAGCGCCGCCACGGTGATCGATCCGGGCGATTTCGAGGCGGTCCACCTGGTGGGGGTTTCGTACCAGAGCATCAAGGCGTACGAGCAGGCCAGGGAATACCTCGTCAAAGCCATAGAGCTTCGCCCAGGGGACGAGCGCGCGCTGCTCAACCTCGGCTCGGTCTTGGAGAAAATGAAGCGGTACGCGGAGGCCGAAAAGCACGTCATCGCCCTTTACGGGCAGAAGCCCGATGACGCGACGATCTGCAACTTTTACGGCTACCTCCTGGCGCTGATGGGCAAGGACCTCGACAAAGCCGAGGCGCTCGTACGAACTGCCTTGAAACATGATCCGGGCAACGGGTACTATACCGACAGCCTTGGCTGGGTCTATTACAAACGTGGCGACTACCCCCGTGCGGTTATCGAGCTGGAAAAAGCGTCCAACCTTGTGGGGGACGATCCCGTCATCCTGGAGCATCTCGGTGATGCTTACCAGTCGCTGAAACGCTATCGCGATGCCCTGGCCGCATACCAGAAATCACTCCACCTCCAGGGCGAGAACTCCGAAGTACTCGGCAAGATGAACACGGCGCGCGAACAACTCGGTCATTAAATGGGTCATGACAGCTCAGCGCGCGAACAACCCGGTATATTGAATGCCCCATGACAGTCCCGGCAGATTCTCACCGTACATTTGCGTAACTGTCATATTCGTGTCGTTGATTGTTGGCTGTGGACCCGCCTGGATGGACAGCCGGCCGGCGACGTGTACCTCCTTCGATTCACTGTTTCAGCACTCCGGTTTCGAGGTTCCCATCACCTTGCACGCCAAGGTGACGGTGGACGCGGACCAGTACCGCATTCGAGGGAAGAGCCGCATCGAAACAAAGCCCACAGGGGATATCTCCTTCGATTTTTCCAGCAGCGTCTTCTTCGGCGCCCACCGGGAGGACTTCTTCTTCTCGATCGTTGCGGATACGCTACGCATTCTCGACCGTGAGCGGGGACAATACTACGAGTCGGCCGATGCGGCACGGTACCTGGAGGAGATCCTGGGCATGGATTTCGACGCCAAGACCGTTATGCTCATAGCGCTGGGGCGAACGCCCTCCTGTGACGAGATCGAATCGCTGCGGCGCGAGGCGAGGGCGAACGGCGAAGTGCGCTTCGTCGGCGAAGTTACCGGTCAACCCTTTGAGGTGGTCTTCGGCGCCAAGCACCGCCGACTGAAGGAAATCAGCTGGCCGTTGCGGCGGGAAAAGCGCCGCGACCAGGTTCGCGTAACTTACCAATGGACAAAAGGTAACGACGCCGGGTTCACGTTGCGCCAGGTCGTCATCCGCCTGCTCGAGCGAGAATGGCGCTGCAAGATAACAGCTGTAACCAAATGATAATAAGTGTGATAGAGAAATCTGGGGAGCATCCGCTGGCCGAGGTGCCCGGAAGGGCGCAGGCGGGGTACGGAACTTCCTCGACGAGGGAGCGTATAAATGTCTGACGAAAGGGAGTATGTGTTCGCGAACACGTTCAAGGACAGGGCGAAGCTCAAAGAGCTGAGCGATGAGGACTTGATTCTCAAGGTCGCCGGGGGGCACAGCGATTGCTTTGACATCCTCGTCGACCGCTTCAAGCTGCGCCTATTCAACTATCTCTTTCGTATGGTCGGTGACCGGGACGAAGCCGAAGAAATCGCTCAGGAGACATTCGTCAAGGCCTACATTCACGCGGGCAAGTACAAGACGATAGCGAAGTTCTCGACCTGGTTGTATACCATCGGCACCAATCTGGTGCGAAACCGGATCCGATCACGGAAACGAGCGCCACGCGTCCTGTCGTTGTGGACACGGGGTAGGGACGATGACGAAGAGGGGAGGCAGTTGGATCTGATCGATCCGTCGCGACAACCGGATCACCAGTTCAACGACAAAGAGTTGGGAGAGATTATCAACGACGCGATCGCCAAAATACCGGAGAAATACAGGACGAGCTTTGTGTTACGCGAGTTGAACCAGCTATCCTATGAAGAGATTGCAGCCGTCACCGGGCTCAAGCTCGGCACGGTACGATCGAGAATAAATCGAGCGAGAAATTATTTCAGAAAAGTGGTCGAACCGATACTAGAGAAGGGTGTCGACTTTTAGGAGGCTTTTAATGAAGTGCCGCCGAGCGAAAGGTCTGATATACGATTTCATCGATGGCATCATCGATGATTCAAACCGTATCGCCCTTGAACAGCACCTGGGCGAGTGCAAGTCGTGCGAAGACCTGTCCACGGGATTGTCCAGGAGCCTGGAACTGTTGCACAGGGCGCCGCTGGCAGAGCCGGATGAGAATTTTACCTGGAAGGTTCGCCTGCGGCTCGCCCGCGAGCGTAATGCGCTCTCCGACCGCACGGTGCCGGAGCGCAGCTGGGTGAGGTCGTGGAATCGCCGGTTTGCACTGAGTGCGTTGTCGGCGTTCGTGGTGGTGCTGGGTACGACGTATTTTGCAACCAAATCATCTCTCCTGCCGACGACAACGGAGCCGTTGTCACAGCTGGTGCAGCCGAAGCCAAAAGACAGTGCTGGGCCGGCGGCGAATACGCCGGTAGAGCCAAAGGTCCCCGGCCGCGCCGATGAGCTCTTCGACTTTCCGTTCTCGACCGCTGAACCGGTCCGTGTGGGTACCGACGGCGGGGGCGGTAGCTCCGGGGTGGGGGGAGCGCTGGAAGAAGACAAGGGACCGCTGCTCGATCTGGATTCGTTGAGGAACCGGTACCGCCAGTCCTCTCTAAAGACACACAGACTGCGGAGCCTGCGGGATCAGGTTGATCTCCTGACTAGTGAGCTCCGCGAGTGCGGCGAGCGCTGCGGTGACGGTCAGCACGAAAAGCACGAGAGCGGCGAGAAATAGCAACTGCCGCGCTGCATGGCGGCGGGTTGTGCAGGCCGTCTCGGCATCAAACGCACCCACGGACGCATACCTTTCCCCGATTCTCTGTTCTCGGAGTTCGAACCGCTTGCGGATCGGCGCGCATTCGTCCTATCTTTCAGTGTCATGTCGTTGCCAAGAATCGTCCACCGGGTGTGGCTACCCACCGTGATGGTTGCCACCATCGCCGTGGCGGGCTGCATCGAAACCGATATACCACCCGCCGGTTCCTACTCCGAGGTCCTGGTCGTTACGGAGGGCGGCCGCAACGATCCCCTGGCCCGGGCACTCCGCCCTCACCTGGCCAGGCGCCTCGACTACTTCATCAGCGAGGAAACCCAGTTCAAGCTGCAGAACCTCCGTGCGTCCGAACTGACCGCGAACCCTTATTTCAAGAACATCATCCTGTGCGGCCCGGCAAGTCCGACGACTCTCGTGGGCAGCCACATCGTGTCGCTCCTCGGCCCCGAGGCGGTGGAGAAGGCCCGGGCGGGCACGGCCAACATTTTCAGAAAGGAAGACCTGCCCGGAGTGGGACAGGTGACCATTATTATCACGGGGGCTTCAGAGGAGATGATCTTCGATGTCCTGCGCGAGCGGGGCCACGAGGTCAACGACGTGCTGGAGCAGAGCTGCCGCAGACGCCTGCAGAACTACCTCCTCGGCAAGAAGGACAGCGACTTGACGCGGCAACTCTACCAGAAGTACGGTTTCACGATCAAAGTGCCGACGCTCTACACGCTGCTTAGTGACGAGCCCGATCCCCCGGGCATCGAGCTGCTCCGCGACGGTCCGTCACGGGTCCTCGGCATTTTTTGGCTTGACTGGGACACGACTCCCACGGTAAAGGAAGGGCAAGAGCTTTTCGGAATCCGCGAAGACTACGTCTATCGGCGCTACGACGGTGACACGATGGATTCGACGCGGGTTCGCTTTTCGTACGGTCGGCTCGGCGAGTATCCGGCGGTCAAGATGGAAGGATACTGGAGCAATTCGCGCTCGACCGCCGGGGGTTATTATAGGTCCTACTTCGTTTACGACGAGAGAGAGAAACTGCTGTGGGTGGTAGACCTGCTGGTGTACGCGCCCGGGGTGCCGAAGCATCCTCTTTTCCGAGAGCTGTTGGCGCTGGCGGAGACATTTCGCTACAATTAGGTGGCGGCGGGCACACGACGGGACACCGTGCGTGCGGCAGGTCGCCCTGAGGCCGATTGGCACGAGAAGTGCATATCCCGCAGGGATTAATCGCGTTTGCCAGCGGTTTTTCACGAAGCGGCTATTGAACTATCTGGCCTGATAACAATACCTTGCAGGATGCATGGCGGGATCGGTGGCAGATCACGGGACGGGGTGCACCCGCCAAGTACCCTCGTGCGCTGGGAAGGAACTTCCCGGGCGGCGTGCTTGTTTGGAGGAATTCGTTTCATGGCGGAAGCAACCGACATCGATAATCAGGTGCTCGACGAACTTTTCGAGAAGTATCGAAAGTCTCCGGACAGCTATGTCTTCGTGCTTCTCGCCGATGCCTGCCGCAAGATAGAGCGGATCGACGAGGCGCTGGAAATCTGCCGGCAGGGAATCGATCGCCACCCGAGCTACGCGAGCGGTTATGTGGTCAAGGGCAAGTGCCATTACGACCTCGGAGACCGGGGCACCGCCCGCGAGACTTTCGAGCATGTTCTCTCGCTGGATGAGAACAACCTGGTGGCACTGAAGTATCTGGGCATGATCGAGGCCGAGCAGGGACGGTACGATTCTGCGCGCGACTATTTCCAACACATCTTGCAACTGGATCCCGACAACAAAGTGATCAAGGAGACCATGCGGGCGGTTGAGGAGCAAAAGCAGATGAGCAAGGGCGAGACCAGCCCGTCATCGGAGGCGTCCGGGCAGTCCACCGGCAAGAGTCCCGTGTCGGACGCCCTGGATGCGGCTGATGGACTCGAGACATCCGACGAGTTGGCAACGCTGACACTCGCCGATATCTTTGCGTCGCAGGGTTACCGGGACAAGGCGCTGAAAATTTGCGAGGAACTTCTGAAAAAGAATCCCCGCAACCGAGTGGTGAGGGAAAAACTGAAGGGGCTGGGCGGGAAGTTCGAGGACGAGGGTGCCGAAGCGGCACCGGGCGTCGCACACGTTGGCGAGCCCGTGGAGCCTCTGGCGACACCGGCCGGCGTAGCCGACGATCCGAGCGCGATCGATCTCGATGCCGGGACGGATGACACCGGCGAGCCAGAGCGTGGAGACATGCCGAAAACTCCGGGGGCCATCGAGCTCGGATTCGGCGCCGATGACAGTGCGATGCGCGAGGGCTCAGGCGGAGCCGTTCGCGACGGGTATGATCGGAGCGCTGCCGATGACGTCGATGAAATAGACGGGAGGGACACCGTCGAACTCACGGGACCGGTGGACGAACGCGGCGCGATCCAGCTGCCGCATAGAGCTGACGGGATGGATGCCGGGGAGGCGCCCGTCTCCGCGACGGGTGATGTAGTCGGCGCGGCACGGACGCGAGACACAGCCGCGAGCGGCGCACGGGATGAGGCCGGTGAGCCGCCGGGCCCGCAGGATGAGGACGAAACGGGTGCGGACACACCGGTCGGGTTCGACGAGATAGACCCCAAAGCGGCCGGTGCGGCCGAACGGGATGTCGCGTCACTGCCGAGCACGCGGACGACGCAAGAGCGTAAGGATCCACCGCCGCCGGTTCCGGCACCCGAATCGAGGCGCTCCATCGACGAGAAGGAAAGCCTCAGTCATTTCAGGCGTTGGCTCAGGCAGATCGATGATTGAAGGGCGGAAGGGCCCTTTTTCTCACTTGATTTGAGTTGTAAATCCCCGCGAGAGTTTTTAACATACGAAGTTGACTCAGGGATGGTGCACCGGTACCCGGGTCGGTTTTGTTCGTGACAGGTTCCCGACGAGGGAGACGGAGTGATGGCGGATACCAGTGACTTTCGCAACGGGTTCATCATGAAGATGAACGGCGGGTACTGGGCGATCGTGGAATTCCAGCATGTCAAACCTGGAAAGGGCGGCGCCTTCGTCCGTACGCGAATCAAGAACCTGTTGACGGGGCAGGTGAAGGACAACACCTTCAGGGCTGGCGAGAAAGTGGATGAGGTGCGAGTGGAAAGACGCGCCTACCAATACCTGTACGAGTCGGGTGGAATGTATTACATGATGCACAAGACAAACTACGAGCAGATTCCCCTGGCCGCTTCGATGCTACAGGACAAGACAGGTTACCTGAAAGAGAACATGGATGTCGACATATTGATCGAGGGGGACACTCCGCTTCTTGTGGAGCTTCCCAATTTCGTAGAGTTGACCGTCAAGGATACCCAACCCGGTGTACGAGGGGATACGGCGCAGGGTGGATCGAAGCCGGCGACGATGGAAACCGGTCTGGTGGTGCAAGTGCCGCTTTTCATCGAGATCGGTAACGTTCTCCGTATCGATACGCGAACGGGCAAGTACATGACCCGGGTTTGACAAAGAAGGAGACACCTGATGCGCAGAGAAGAGATCGAGGAACTCATCCGACTCGTTGAAGAGAGTGAAATCAGCGAGCTCGAAATCTGCGAGGGCAGGAAAAAGATTCGTATCGCCAAGGGGTACCGCCCCGGCGCTGCCGCCACGGTGCCGCTTTCCCAACCTATCCCGCTGGATGCAGTCGCCTCCGGCGAGAATCCCTCCGAGATCGACGAACTGGCACCAAACTTGAAAGAGATCCGGTCACCGATGGTGGGAACCTTCTACCGGGCCCCCGCTCCGGACGCTGATCCATTCATTGACGTCGGTCAGCCCGTGGCGGTCGGCCAGACGGTCTGCATCGTCGAAGCGATGAAACTCATGAACGAGATCGGCGCGGAGTTCAACGGGACGATCCGGGAAGTGCTGGTCGAGAACGGCCAGCCGGTGGAGTTTGGGCAGGCTCTGTTTCGCGTTGAATCTCAATAGCTTACGAGGAGACAACGCATGAATATCAAGGTGCTGCTTGAGGAGCTGGTACACCTCGCCGCGTCGGACCTGCACCTCAAGCCGGGGATCCCACCGGTCGTGAGGCTCAACGGCCGGCTGCAACGGCTCGATCACCCCGCACCCAGTCCCAAGGACATGGAAGAGGTCGCGAAGCAAATCCTTACACCGATACAGCGAGAGAAATTCGAAAACACCAAGGAAGTCGATTTTGCCTTTGGGGTGACCGGTCTTGCACGGTTTCGTGCGAATTGCTACGTCCAGCGCAACACCATCGCCATGGTCTTTCGCCACGTGCCCGTCAAGATCCAGTCGATCGAGGAGTTGGGTCTGCCACCGGTGATCGGCGACCTGGCATTGCGACCCAGGGGCATGATCATCGTGACCGGGACCGTTGGTAGCGGCAAGTCGACCACGCTCGCCGCCATGGTGCAGCACATCAACCGCAACCTCAACTCTGCGATCATCACGATCGAAGACCCGATCGAATTTCTCCATCGCGACGAGAAGGCCATCATCAACCAGAGAGAGGTCGGCAGCGACACCTCCTCGTACCACGAGGCACTGCGCCACGTCCTGCGCCAGGACCCCGACGTGATTCTCATCGGTGAGATTCGCGACCAGGAGACCATGGAGATCGCCCTCAAGGCGGCGGACACCGGACACTTGGTCTTGACCACGCTTCACACCATCGATGCCATGCAGACGGTACACCGGGTCATCTCGTTTTTCCCGCCGCACCAGCACCAGGAGATCCGTTACCTGCTGGGCTCGACCGTGCAGTCGGTGGTCAGTCAGCGTCTGCTACCGCACTCGAGCGGCAACGGCATGGTGCCGGCCGTCGAAGTGATGGTGGCCACGGGAACCATTCGTGAATGCATCACCAACCCGGAAAAAACGAGCCTTATCACGCAGGCGATGCGCGAAGGCGTCACCCAGCATCACATGCAGACCTTCGACCAGGCGTTGATGAAACTCTACAAAGAGGGGCAGGTCACGCTCGACGACGCGATGCGCGCCAGCTCCAACCCGCACGAGCTTACGCTGCGCTTGAAAGGCATCCAGGCGACCGCCGACAAGTCGTGGGAGAACTTCGAAAAAGGCAAAGCCGTTCCCTCGCCGGAAATCTAGGGTTTTCACAGACTCCGCATCTGTGATACGTTTCCGCCATGTTCCAGAAGATACTGGTTGCCAACCGGGGTGAAATTGCACTCCGTATCATGCGCGCGTGCAAGGAGTTGGGGATTCCCAGCGTTGCGGTGCACAGCAGTGCCGACACGGATGCACTCCACGTGAAATTTGCGGACGAGGCGATCTGCATCGGCGCCCATCCCCCCGGGGAAAGTTATCTGAACCCGAACCGTATCCTCGCCGCCGCCGAGATCAGCGGAGTCGACGCGTTGCATCCCGGTTACGGATTCCTGGCCGAGAACGCGGAGTTCGCGGAGATGGTGGAGTCGTGCGACATCACCTGGATCGGTCCAAGCCCGGCCACCATCCAGCAGATGGGCGACAAATCGTCGGCCAAACAGATGATGGCCGGATCCGGCGTGCCCGTCATACCCGGTTCCGACGGCCCGGTCGAAACTGAAGAGGAGGCACTCAAGGCGGCGGAGACCATTGGCTACCCGGTGTTGATCAAAGCTTCCGCCGGCGGTGGGGGTAAGGGTATGCGGGTGGCGGAAAACGCGGAGGGCCTGGCGAGCAGCATGATGATCGCGCGGGCCGAGTCCGAGCGCGCCTTCGGCGATCCGCGCCTTTACCTCGAGCGTTACCTGTCAGGCCCGCGCCACGTCGAAGTCCAACTGCTCGGCGATCGCGACGGTCATATCATTCACCTCGGTGAGCGCGACTGCTCGGTGCAAAGACGGCACCAGAAGCTCATTGAGGAATCGCCCTGCTGCGGGATCGACGAAGATCTCCGCGCGCGAATTCTCGAGGCAGCGGTGGGGGGTGCCGAGGCGATGGGGTACTACTCGGCGGGCACGATGGAATTTCTCGTGCAGGACGACGAATTTTTTTTCATGGAAATGAACACGCGCATCCAGGTCGAGCACCCGGTCACCGAAATGGTCACGCGGCGCGATCTGGTGCGCGAGCAAATCTCCATCGCGGCCGGCAAACCGTTATCGTATGGGCAGGACGACGTGGACTTTTCGGGTCACGCGATCGAGTGCCGTGTCAACGCGGAAGACCCGGCGCAGGATTTCATGCCGTCACCAGGCACCATTTCGTTTTTTCACCTGCCCGGCGGCAACGGCGTGCGTGTGGATTCGCACGTCTACCAGGGCTACGAGATATCACCATACTACGACTCCATGATCGCCAAGATCATATGCCACGGGCTCACGCGTGCCGAGGCCATCGGACGCATGAAGCGAGCGCTCGAGGAGTGTGTCATCGAAGGGGTTGCGACCACGCTTTCGTTCCACATGGCGGTTCTCGAAGATCCCCGGTTTGTGCGGGGCGAGTTGAACACGCGGTTCCTGGAGGGCTTCGATTGGGGCGCCAAAAAATAGGTGGTAGGACCGCCGGTGTTTGGTGCTAGAATGCGCTGCCGGCCCGGCGATCCGCCGCCCGCTGGGACGTCGGTCGTGACCGCAGCTGCCGCGCGGCGGCGAGGCCGGTCCAGGCTCCTCGCTCGCATCCTTCGGGGCACGGTACGATGAATCGCAGCGCAAAATACTTTTTTTCTCTTTCCTTTCTCGCTCTCGCCGCGTTTCTGGCAGTGGCGTTCGCCACGATCAGCAGCCGTGATTGGCCCTTCGCAGAGGGGACGTCGTTCGACCAGGTGAGCAACCTGTCCGGTCCGCTGGGCTCCGGCCTGGCGTATGCAAGCGTCGGATTGCTTGGACGGCTGTTCGCGTGGGTGATCCCGCTCTCGCTGGTGATGCTCAGCATGGGGCTGCTGGTCGACAAGGCCCGGTCGGCGGCCAAACTAGCGGCCAAGTCGCTGGTGATTGTCCTGCTCCTCGGCACGTTCTTTTCACTGGTTCCCTTTACCCGCGAGTCGATGCGCGTGACCGGGTCGATCGGTTCGACGGTGGGCGGGGTGATCGAGTCGTTTGTCGGCGAGATCGGCGGCAGCATCCTGATCATCACATTATTGATGCTGGTGCTTCTGACCGAGGTCCGCTACCTGGCCGGCGCGGCCCTGGGCGCACTGAGGATAACACCCGGCCGCTCCATCGTGGCCCTCGCCGGGTGGCGCGCGGCATTCCACAACACGGCGGAGTGGGTGCGCACGCGGGCGCGCTCCAGGCATGAGGCGTCGTTAGACCCGACGGCGCGCTCCAGGCGGGGCACAGACACGCGGGACGAACGGGCCGCCACCGTCAGCGACGACTTCAACACGCCCTGGCTGGCGCCCACTTACGAACCCCCGCTCCGCACGGTGAGCGCCACAAGGGTCGCGGGCCCGTCGCGAGCCGTCCGGCCCGCGCGGGTGGTTAAAACGCCGGGCAGCGGGACGCTGCTCGACAAGGCGGAGCTGCCCCCGATATCAATCCTGGCTTCCGGCGGTGTGTTGGGTGCGGCGTTTTCGTCCGATCACCTGAAGAGCTGGACGGAAGTGCTCGTCGACAAGCTGGCCAACTACGGGATCCATGGCCACGTCACCGCGGTCAGCCAGGGCCCGATGGTCACGACGTTCGAGTTCGAGCCCGCACCGGGTGTCAAGATCAAGGATATCGTCAGCCGCTCGGACGATCTGGCGCTGGCGATGCGTGCGAGGAGCCTGCGACTGATAGCGCCCATTCCCGGTCGCGCCGTCGTGGGCATTGAAATCCCCAATCCCGAACAGGCCATGGTGTACCTGCGCGATTGTCTGGAGGAGGTCCCGGAACGCCTGCGCTACAGCGGAATCATGATCGCCGTCGGGGTGGATGCCATGGGCAAGCCTTTCCACATGAACCTCTGTTCCGCCCCGCACCTGCTGATGGCGGGAACGACCGGGTCCGGCAAGAGCGTTTCGCTGAACGGCTTCCTGGCCAGCATTCTCTTTCAATACCGCCCGAGCGACGTGCGATTGATCCTCATCGACCCCAAGATGGTGGAGATGAGCATATTCAACGGCATACCGCATCTCTTGCACCCGGTGGTTACGGATACGCGCGAAGCGGTCCGTATTTTCCACTATCTGATACGGGAAATGGAACGCCGCAATCGCCTGCTGCACGAGAACGGGGTCAAGAACATCGAGAGCTTCAATACGAAGATCGCCATGGAAAAGGTCAAGCCCTCCGCGGGGACGGTGGCGAAACTCCCCTATATCGTTTTGGTGGTGGACGAACTGGCGGACCTGGTGTTGACCAAGGGGGCGGATTTCGAGACGCTGTTCTCCCGCCTGTCGAACATGGCTCGCGCCGTGGGTATCCATATGATCGTTGCAACCCAGCGCCCGTCCGTGGATATCATAGACGGCAAGACCAAAGCGAACTTTCCGACGCGCATTGCATTCCGCGTGGCCAGCAGGGTCGACTCGCGGACTATTCTCGACTGTGGCGGAGCCGACAAGCTTCTCGGCATGGGCGACATGTTGTACGTCGACGCGAAACATCCCGAAGCGCTGCGGCTGCACGGCGCGTGGATGTCGGAGGAGGAGTTGCAGGTCCTGGTCGCCCATTGGAAACAGTACGAGTACGATGAATCCCACCTCGACCTCTTCGAAGAACGGGCGGGCACCGTGTCCGCAGAGGAGAGAGACGCATACTTCGAGGACGCCAGGGGCATCGTTCTTCGTCACCGGCAGGGCTCGACCTCCCTCTTGCAGCGCAAGCTCCACGTGGGTTATGCGCGCGCGGCGCGACTGCTGGACCAGCTCGAGGAATCGGGAATCGTCGGGCCGCCGGACGGCAGCAAGCCGCGTGAGGTGCTGGTTCGCGAAGAACACTCGCCGCACATCGACGGCGGGATGGGGTACGACGGTTCATGAGAACATACATGACAAGTATGGGGTGCCCGAAGAATCTCGTCGACACGGAGGCGTGCCTGTCACTCCTGCGCGGGGTGGGCTGCACGATAACCGCGAATCCCGAGGACGCAGAGCTCCTCATTGTCAACGCGTGCTCGTTCCTCGACGCCGCGTGGCAGGAAACGGTGGAGGAGGTGCACCGGCTGGCCGGGTTCAAGCGCGAGTGCGCATCGAAAAAGCTCATCCTGACCGGGTGCCTTCCCCGCCACCGGGCGGAGGACCTCCGTGCGACATTGCCCGAAGTGGACCAGTTTCTGCCGCCGGGCGCACAAGGGCGTCTGGCTTCCCTGGTCTCGACGTGGTGCGGCGAGGCGGGCACGACCGGGGCCGCCTCGCCGGTGCACACAGACCCGTTCGCCGGTTTTGAACAACGCCGGCTGCTGACGCCGGGACACACCGCCTACGTGAAAATCGCAGAGGGCTGCAGCCGAGACTGCACGTTTTGCGCGATCCCCACGATACGCGGCGGGATGGTATCACGAAAACCGGACTCGGTCGTGCGTGAGGTCGAGAACCTCGTGGCCGCGGGGGTCCGGGAAATTGCGCTGCTGGCTCAGGACATCACATCGTACTACGCGGACGGGACGCGTCTTTCAGATCTCGTCGACGCCATTGTCCGGACGGGCATCGACTGGGTTCGCATCTTGTACGTGCACCCCGGTTCCTTGACGCCTGCGCTGGCCCGCAGGTTGTTTTCGCACACCGCCGTGTGCCGCTACCTCGAATGCCCGGTACAGCACGCGTCCGACAGGGTGTTGAAACGTATGCGGCGGCCCTATTCGCGTGAACGGCTCGAAACGGTATTCGGCGCGATCCGCGAGGAATTTCCGGACGTCAGGTTGCGCAGCGAAGTCATAGTCGGATTCCCCGGTGAAGACGAGGACGATTTCGATACACTGAAACGGTTCGTCGAATCGATGGAGTTTTCTTCGCTGGGCATCTTCACCTATTCTCCCGAGCCCGGCACGCCGGCGGCGGGGATGGATGGACAGGTCACGGCGGCAGTCAAGGCCGAACGAGCGGCCGAGCTCGCCACCGTTCAGGACGCGTCGGCCTTCGGCCTGTACGGACGGGAGCGGCACCGCGTTCACCGCGTGCTGGTCGACCGCCGGCTCGAGGAGCCGGCCCCCGTCTACCCGGACTGCGCGTATGCGGGACGCTACTACGGGCAGGCGTTCGAAGTGGACGGCGAGGTGTTCCTTACCGGGGACGACATCGCCGTCGGGGACTTCGTAGATGTGCGGATCATCGATTCGGACATTACAGACCTCAAGGGCGAAGTTCTTTGAGTTTATTGCACTTGACCACCCCCTGCTGATTTCGTTATCTATAGGCAACCTTGATTCCGGAGGAAGAATGTTTTTGTTGCGGCGTCGTGCTCCCTTTGTGACCGCTGTGGCGGCAGGCGTCGTGCTGCTGTCCGGCACCGTGCGGGCCCAGGAGCCGGTAATGACCAACCTCGAGTTGATGACCCGGCTCACCAACGAAGTCATAGAGGAATTGATTACACGCATGCCGGCCGGCCCTGAGGACCGGTCCTTTATCCTGGCGCCATATACGCGGAACGAGCGTTACGAGTTTATCAGCAACGGCTTCAGCCGGATTCTCACCAGACGGGGTCACCGGGTGCTGACCAGGGCCGACCACGCGATAAACGACAGCAGCGCCGTGGCGGGGCGGTCAACGCGCGGAATGCGGTTGGAATATCAGGCGCTGGATTTCAGCCTGATCTACCCGAAGGAATACCGGTCCCATCTCATTGGGGGCAAAAAGGTCAAGCGCCGGGCGAACGTCGCATTACTCGTCAAGCTGGTCGATCCGCGCGACGAGTCTGTGGTGTGGATCGGAGAAGCGTCGCGGGCTCACGACGATCAATTCGCGGCCGGGTTGCTGCCTCAGGTTGAAGCAGGTCTTCTCGAGTTCACGAAACCTCCGCACTCGTCCACGCGATGGGGAAGGGTCGTTGAACCGGTGGTGGTCAGCGGTATCATCGTGGGGCTCATCTACCTGTTCTTCTCGAACCAGAACGACAACTAGTTCTCCAATGCTCATGAAGGTGCGCTTACAAGGAATGTCCAGGGCGGCGGCCGGGATCGCCGGAGCGATGCTGGCCTGCACGCTGCTCGTGGCTGTTGGCACGGGTTGCTCGAAGGAGAGCAAGGCGATCGCAAAGATACGGGCCACACTGGCGGAGAACAACTACGAGGAGACGATGGTCCTCTGCGAGCACGCGTTCCGCAACGGCATTCACGCTGGGGAGGTCTACTACTACTACGGCGCCGCGCTCATCGAGGTCGGCAGAGATTACGAGTCCTTCCGCATGTTCCACGAAGCGGTGGAACGGGACTCGTCGCTGGCGGGGCAGGCTGCGGCCAAGCTGCTCGGCGCGGGCAGGGCGGCTGTCGAAAAAGGTCAGAGGAGGGCGGCCAACCGGCTGCGGCAGGCGGCCGACTTCGACCCCGACATCGAGCTCGGTGTTTACAAGTACGCTGTCGCGGACGCATATTTCGACGAGAAGGCGTTTTCTCAGGCGGCGGATTTCTACGGTGCGGCCGTTGTGGAATGGCCGGACACGTCGGCGGCGGAGAAGGCCTATTTCAATCTTGCCCAATGCCATATCTCGATGGTCGATTCGATGGCGGCGATAGCGGTTCTGGAAGAAGAGCTGGCCAGGTTTCCGAAGGGCGCTTATTCGGTCAGGGCGCGTTACAAGCTGGTAAACCTGTTGTACGCTAGCGCGCACGCCGAGTTCATGCGCGGCAATTACGAGACAGTCGTGGAACAAACGACGGCGCTGCTGGAGCGCACGGATAACCGGTCTTTCGTGCAGCGTGCGCGCTTCCTGCTCGGTGAAGCGTATGAGCGGTTGGGAGATTACGAGAACGCCTACGCGCAGTACAAAGAGATCATCGACAAGGATCGGGGCGCGTCGGGCAGAATAGTCGAAAGGGCGCGGGAGAAGATCAATGCGTTCCGCGATTCCGGACTCATCTGAGAACGAATTGTTTGTGATTCAACCGCGAGATGAACAATCCTTCATGCGAACATACCCGTAGGTTTCTCAGGAAGAGAAAATCTTTAGCCTGGGTCTGCTGTCTCCTGCCATTCCTGTTCGGGTGTGTTGCCGGCATGCCGCAGATACCCAATTCCCCCGACGACATACTGAAGAGCGGTGATGTGCACTTCCAGCAGGGCAAGTACTATCAGTCAGGGGAACTCTACAAGGCGTTTCTCGCCCGGCACCCCGGCCACGACCGCAGTGACTATGCGCAATTCATGCTGGGAGAGAGTTACTTTGCCGACAAGGACTACGCTCTGGCCGCGGTGGAGTACCGCATCCTGGTGACGAACTACGGGTACAGCGAATACGTCGATGACGGCTACCTCAAGGAGGCGTTGTGCCTCCACAAACAGGCTCCCAAGTCGGTGCTGGATCAGAGCAAGAACCGTGACGCGTTGTCGAAGCTCGAGCGCTTTGTCCAGATATTCCCGCGGAGTTCGCTCATGCCCGTTGCGGTCGAGCATATCAATATCATCAAGAGGGTACTCGCCGAGAAGGAACTGGCGGCCGCCTTGTTTTACATAGGGCGCAAACGCGTCGATTCGGCGCTCATCTATCTCGACAAGATTATCAGCGAGTATCGCGACAACGAATTCTGGGTGAGGGCGCTGTACCACAAGGCGATAATCGATATCGAGCGCGGGCGGGAGGACGATGCGATCCGTCTGTTATCCCAAGTGCTGGCCTACCCGGACGACCTGGACGTAAAAGCGGAGGCCACTATCCTGATGGGGCAGCTGCGCGGAAACTGACATGGAACGCGTCGGAATACTCGGTGGCACCTTCGACCCACCGCACAACGCCCACCTCGCCATGGCGCGGGCCGCGCTGGAGCGGATTCCGTTGGACAGGGTACTGTTCATGCCCGCCCCCGAACCGCCGCACAAGGAGCCGACCGGGCTCAGTCCGTACGCCGTGCGCCTCGAGATGGTCGAGCTCGCCATCTCGGATCAACCGGGCCTCGACCTGTCACGGCTGGAAGAGTCGCAGCGTGGGCCGTCGTACACGGTCGAGCTGCTCGACCTCTACCGGCGGCAACACGACGACGAGATTTTTCTCATTCTTGGGGCGGACAGCGTCCGCGATCTGCCCGACTGGAAATCCCCGGAGTCGATACTCGAGCGCGCGACGCTGGTGGTTTTTCCGCGGCCGGGTTATCCACCCGCGGTGCCCGTCGCGGGCGAGGCCTCGGTGGTTATTTTCGAGGAACCGGTGCTCGACATTTCGTCCAGCAGTATCCGGCAACGGGTGCGTGACGGCAAGCCGATCGACGCGCTCGTCCCCAAAATGGTCCACAAGTTTATTTTAGACAATTCCCTCTATAGCTGATAGTTTCCACGTGGTATCCGCTTCCACGGGGAGAGAATCTGAATGTCGCTGTTCCTGGTGGACGGGCACGCGCTCGCGTATCGCTCGTACTATGCGTTCATCCGCAGGCCGCTGGTGAATTCCAAGGGCGAGGAAACCAGCGCGGTGTTCGGTTTCACAAAGACCATCCTGACGATCCTGGAAAAGTTCGACCCCTCACACATCGCCGTGGTGTTCGACAGCGAGGGGCCGACATTCCGTCACGAGCTTTTCACCGACTACAAAGCCAACCGGCCGAGCATGCCCGAATCGCTAGCCGAGCAGCTGCCGAAGATTCAATCGGTGCTGGAGGCGATGTCCATCCCGTTCCTGTCCATGCCGGGCTACGAGGCGGACGATATCATCGCGACGCTGGCGGCCAGGATGGGGGAGGAGACCCCGGTGCGGGTGGTGTCCGGTGACAAGGACCTCTTGCAGATCGTCAGCGACACGACACACGTCATCCGCCCGGGCAAGGACGGCCTGCTCGGCGAAGAAATCGACCCCGAGCGTCTGAAGGGGATGAGCGGTCTCGACCCGGAGCAGTTCGTGGACTACCAGGCGCTGATGGGGGACGCGACGGACAACGTGCCGGGCGTGAGGGGGGTCGGTGAGAAGACCGCGCTCAAGCTGATTCACGAATTCGGCACGTTGGAAAACACGTTCGATAACCTGGAGTCGATAAGATCCGGGGCGTTGCGGGACAAACTGATCAAGGGCAAAGAACAGGCGTACCTCTCGAGACAGCTCGTGCGCCTCGAGCAATCCGTACCCATGGACATATCACTGGACGAGCTGGCGCGCAAACAGTTCGATACGGCAAAGCTCCAGGCTCTCCTGAAAGATCTGGAATTTTCCGGCATGCTGCAAGCCCTTGGTCCTCCGGACCCCGAACCGACCCGGGACGCTTACGACTACCGTCTCGTCGACACCGAAGAGCGGCTGCACGAGCTGGCCCGTACGCTCAAGGCGAGCGACGAGTTCGCGATCGACGTCGAGACCAGCGCGCTGGATCCCATGCGCGCCGTGTTGGCTGGGATCTCGGTGGCGGTTGGTGAAGGCCGTGCCTGGTACGTGCCGGTGCACAGCGTGATCGACGACGAGCTCTCGCTGCTCACGTCGCCGCGGGAAGCGCCGGGACTACCGCCCGGGACGGTGAAGGATATTCTAGGTCCGGTACTGCGGGACGCCTCGGTCAAGAAAATCGGCCAGAACATAAAGTATGACGCGGTCGTACTCGAGAACGCCGGCTTCGAGCTGGCCGGCATCTCGTTCGATACCATGCTCGCCTCGTACTGCCTGGACCCGGGCCAGCGCGGTCACGGTCTGGATTATCTCGCCTCCGTTGTGTTCGGGCACAAGATGATCCCGTTCAAGTCGCTCTTCGAAGGCCGTTCGCGAAGGAGAGACATCCGTACGGTCGGGCTGCAACGCGTCTCGGACTACGCGTGCGAAGACGCCGATTACACGCTACGCCTCAAACACCATTTTCAGCCGCTCCTGCAGGCGTCCCAGGTGAAAGATCTCTTCGAAAAGGTCGAGATGCCGTTGAGTCGCGTGCTGACGCGGATGGAGATGCGGGGCGTCGCGCTCGACGTACCCATTTTGCAGGACCTGTCGGGGGAGCTGTCGACTAGATGTAAGGCTATCGAACGCTCGATCTACCGGGAAGCGGGTGAGGAATTCAACATCAACTCCACCGCCCGCCTGCAGGAGATCCTCTTCAAGAAACTGGGACTCAAGCCGACCCACAAGACCAAGACCGGTTACTCGACCGATATCGAGGTCCTCAAAGGTTTGTCGGAGCAGCATGTCCTGCCGGAGATGGTCATCGAATACCGGACGCTCAGCAAGTTGAAGAACACGTATATCGATGCACTTCCCAGGCTGGTGCATCCCGCGACCCGACGCGTGCACACGTCGTACAACCAGGCGATTACCACGACGGGCAGGCTGTCCAGTTCCAGCCCCAACCTGCAGAACATTCCCATCCGCACTGAGGTCGGCCGGGAGATCCGCAAGGCCTTCGTAGCGGGCGAGGAGGGCTGGACGCTTATCGACGCCGACTATTCGCAAATCGAGTTGCGCATCATGGCGCACCTGTCGCGGGACGCGGAGCTGGTCAAGGCTTTTGAGGACGACGACGACGTGCACCGGCGCACCGCGGCCAGGGTCATGAAGGTCGCGCCGGCAGAGGTTACGGACGCCATGCGGGCGCGCGCGAAGATGGTCAATTTCGGGATCATCTACGGCATGGGTGCGCGGGGGCTGGCGCAGGCACTCGACATCGAACAGTCGGAAGCCAGGAAGTTCATCGATGATTATTTCGAAAACTATCCTGGCGTGAGACGTTTTATCGATGACACTATTGAGAGTGCCCGGCGCGAGAAGGCGGTGACCACCTTGCTCGGGCGCGTGCGGCGGGTGCCAGACATCGACAGCGGCGACCGGCGCGCCCAGGCTTTCGCGCAACGCGTCGCGGTGAACACGCCCATCCAGGGCACGGCGGCGGACATCATAAAGGTGGCCATGGTCACGCTGGACGCGGAGCTGGAGAAGAGGCGACTGGAGGCCCGCATGATCCTCCAGGTGCACGACGAACTGCTCCTCGAAGCGCCCGAAAGGGAGGTGCCCGAGGTCACCGTGCTGGTGCGCGAAGCGATGGAGGGCGCGATGTCCCTCCGTGTACCGTTGAAGGTCGACATTGGGCTTGGCCGCAACTGGCTCGAAGCGCATATTTGAGCGGGGTTCTGTAAATGAAACTGGTCGGACTGGCAGGCGGGTCTGGCACGGGCAAAAGCACGATCGCGGCGCACCTGGTGGGCCGGGGGGCAAGCCATATAGACGCCGATAAGGTCGGACACGAACTGCTCGAGAGCGACGCGCAGGTGGGGCGGCGGATTCGCGACCGTTTCGGAGAGGGCGTCTTCGACGGCGAGCGTGTCGACCGCGCCGCCCTTTCCAAAGTCGTCTTCGAGGATGCCGAAGCGCTCGCGGCCCTGAACTCGATTATCCACCCGGCGATTATCCGTGAGTGTGAGCGTGCCGTGGAGGAATTCAGAAAACAGAACGTCGATCTGGTCGTCATCGACGCGGCCCTGTTGCTCGAGGTGCCGCTGCCGTTCGAGGTCGACTTGATGATCGCGTTGCGCTGCTCGCGTGAGGAGCAGCTGTGCCGCCTGCAGAAAAAGGGCGGGGTGGAGGACGAGCAACTCGAGGCCCGACTCGCAAGCCAGGCAGAACTCGAGAAAGCTTTTTACAGGGCGGATGTGGTAGTGGATACTGGTAAACCGAAGCCCGTCGTGCTATCCGAGGTGCTGCGGCTCATCGATTTTCTGCTTGATGCAACGTCGAAGTGACAGGCCCGCGTACCGCTTAGGGCCGTAACCGGCATGCAAGGAGGTCATTCATTGGTGCATGACAGCGAGATGCCCCAGAAGTTGAAGGCACTCAAGGAGCAGGCGCAAAAACTCAAGGAGTTTCTTTGACCTGGAAACCCTCGAAACACGCCTGGCGCAACTCGAGAAGATAATGAGCCAGCCGGAGTTCTGGCAGGACAAGAAGAAATCCGAGGAGACGCTCAAGGAAGTCAGTTCCATCAAGGCAAAGCTGGATCCCGTGCGGCAAGTGACGGTCGGACTCCGGGACAGCGAGGAGCTGCTCGAGCTCGCCGGTGAGGAACAGGACGAGGCGGTATTCGACGAAATCGGCCGCGACCTGGCGTCCTTCGAGAAGCAGCTCGCCGCCATCGAGTTGTCCCTGTTGTTCTCGAAGCCCGAGGATCAGCGGGATGCGATCCTGTCGATCCACCCGGGGGCGGGGGGCACGGAATCGATGGACTGGGCCGACATGCTGATGCGCATGTACAACCGGTTCTTCGAGCGCAAAGGGTTTGCAGCGCGGGTGCTGGATCTGACCCCAGGTGAGGAAGCGGGCATCAAAAGCGTCTCGATCGAGATCAAGGGTCCCAACGCCTACGGCACCCTGAAATCCGAGAGCGGTGTTCACCGCCTGGTACGCATTTCGCCGTACGACGCCAATCACCGGCGCCACACCTCCTTCGCGTCAGTGTTTGTCTATCCAGAAATCGAGAGCGACATAGAGGTGGAAATACGGAGCGACGACCTCAAGATCGACACCTACCGGGCCAGCGGGGCGGGCGGTCAGCACGTAAACAAAACGGACAGCGCCGTACGCATCACGCACCAGCCGAGCGGCATCGTCGTGCAGTGCCAGAGCGAGCGGTCGCAGTTCCGCAACCGTGAGAACGCGATGAAAATCCTGCGGGCGCGGCTCTACCATCGCAAGCTCGAAGAGGAGCGCGCCAAGCTCGACAAGATGCTCGAGAGCCAGAAAGACATCGCGTGGGGCAGCCAGATCCGTTCCTATGTCCTGCATCCCTATACAATGGTCAAGGACCACAGGACCGCCGTGCAAGTCGGGGATACCCAGAAGGTCCTCGACGGCGACCTCGGCGTGTTCATCGAGGCGTACCTTCACAAGTTCTCCCGGACCAACTAGCGCTTGACAAGGCGGGGAACGATTTCTAATCTGGCCTGAATTTGAGGTTTGCAAACAAAGGAATTACATGAACGGACTGGATAAACTTCGTGCGATACGCAGGGAAAAACTGGACGCCCTGCGCGCGGCCGGAGCGGAACCGTACCCCTACCGGTTTGAAGTGAGCCACAAGGTGGCGGAGGTCATCGAGACCGAGGCCGAGCTGACGCGCTCGGAAGCCGTGGTCACACTCGCCGGCAGGATCATGGCGATGCGCGGTCACGGGGCGACGACGTTCGGGCACATGCAGGACCCGACCGGCAAGATGCAGTTGTACGTGCGCCGCGACGAGATCGGCCGTGAGCGCTACGAGGTCTTCAAACTGCTCGAAGTGGGCGACGTCGTGGGTGTGGAAGGCTTCGTGTTTCGCACAAAGACTGGTGAGATTACGGTGCGGGTCGCCAAGTTCGAGGTGCTGGCCAAAGCGCTGCGCCCGCTGCCAGAGAAGTGGCACGGCCTGCAGGACAAGGAGATCCGCTACCGGCAGCGCTACGTGGATCTCATCATGAACGGCGACGTGCGCGAAGTATTCTACAAACGATCCCGGCTGGTGCAGCGCATTCGCGAGTTTCTCATGGCGCGCGGCTACCTCGAAGTGGAGACGCCGGTTCTTCAGCCGATCTACGGGGGGGCCGCGGCCCGCCCCTTCAAGACCCATCACAACGCGTTGGACGTGGACCTTTACCTGCGCATCGCCGACGAGCTTTATCTCAAGAGACTGCTCGTCGGAGGGTTCGAGCGGGTATTCGAGTTTGCCAAGGATTTCCGCAACGAGGGTATCGACCGGACGCACAATCCCGAATTCACCATGATGGAATGCTATTCGGCCTATGAGGACTACATGGATTTCATGAACATGGTCGAAGAAATGATGCGGGCCGTGGCGGACGATCTGACTCCGGACGGCAAGGCAACGTTCAAGGGGCGGCAGGTCGATTTCAGGAAACCCTGGAAACGGGTGCGATTTTTCGACGCCCTCCGCGAGAAAACGGACATGGATTTCCGCAGTATGAGTGAGGCGCAAGTACTGGGGGCCGCCGACAAGCTCAAAATCAAAGTGGACGAGGGGACACCGCCGGCGCGCGTTCTGGACGAAATCTTCAGCGAACTGGTCGAGCCGGCGCTGATCGATCCGACATTCGTTTACGACTACCCCAAAGCACTCTCACCGCTGGCCAAGGACCACCGCAGCGAAGAGGGGCTGGTCGAGCGGTTCGAGCCCTTTGTATGCGGTTTCGAGGTGGGAAACGCGTTTTCCGAGTTGAACGATCCGCTGGAACAGCGCCGGCGCTTCGAGGCGCAGGCCGAGCTTCGGGCGCAGGGGGACGAAGAAGCCCATGTGATAGACGAGGATTTTATCAGGGCCCTCGAGTACGGCATGCCCCCGGCGGCCGGGTTGGGATTGGGAATTGATCGCCTGGTCATGATCTTCACCGATAGTCACTCGATTCGGGACGTCCTTTTCTTTCCCCAGATGCGGCCCGAGTAGAGCCCCGCATGAGCTATCCGTTTTTTATCGCCAAGCGCTACCTGCAGACCAAGCGACGGTCCGCGCTGGTGTCCCGCGTCACCTCGATCGCCGTCGGTGGGGTCTTCGTCGGCGTCATGACGCTGGTCATCGTGCTGTCGGTCATCAACGGTTTCGAGACCGAACTCCGCCAGCGCATTGTCGCCTTCAACACCAACGTCATCGTGTTTACGCGAAACCCGCGCGCCTGGGCGCAGGCCGATACGCTGGCCAGTATTCTCAGGCGGCAGGACCATGTTACGGAGATCGCGCCCTTCGTGCGTTCAGAGGCGCTGCTCTCCTACGAGGTCATTCCGGGGCGGCGTACGCGCATCCGGGGGGTGGTGATCAAGGGTATCGATCTGCAACGTGAAGCGCTGGTCTCGACCGTCATCGACAGCATCAAACCCGCCATCGTCTCGTTCGACGCTAGCGTTTTCGAGGACGACGACCCGCACATCGGGGTGGTTCTCGGTCTGGACCTGGCGCTGGAGCTGCGGGTGGGCCTCGGTGAGGAGGTCAGCATCGTGACGGCGCCGGCGACCATCCGCGCGGGAAAGGTCGAGCCGCTGGTCGTGAAGTCACGGGTACTTGGCTTCTTCAATAGCGGCATGTACGAGTTCGACTCGCGGTTTGTTTACATTGACATAAACGACGCCGATGCGATGTTCGATTTCGAGACAGCGCTGCGCGGTTACAGCCTGAAGCTCGACGACATCTACAAGGCCCAGCAAGTCGACGCAGCGATCCAGAATAACTTGCCGCTGCAGGATTACGGCACAAACAACTGGATCAACATGAACCGCAATCTGTTCAGCTACATGAAGATCGAAAAGATCCTCATGTTCCTCATGCTGACGTTGATCATCCTGGTCGCGGCGTTCAACCTGGTGGGGATGCTGACCATGGTCATCATGGAGAAGCGCAAGGAGATCGGCATCCTCAAGGCGATGGGAACGCCCGACCGGGGAGTCATGTCGATCTTCATGTTGGAGGGGACGGTGATTGGGGTCCTGGGTACGCTCGGCGGTCTGGTCGCGGGTTACGTGGCATGCTTGATCCTGGACCGCGTGGGACTCGATCTGCCGGGTGACGTCTATTTCATCAAAACGCTTCCCGTCCTGGTCCAGTGGACCGACCTCGCTGCGGTGTGTGCCAGCGCGATTGCGATCTGTTTTCTGGCCACGGTATACCCGAGCTGGGAGGCCAGTAAACTGCTGCCGGCCGAGGCGATACGCAGCGAATAGCCCCGGTTGGGAATGGTAGTAAGCCTCTTTTGACTAACGAGTTATGAGGTTCCTGTTGGCACTTGTGTTTTTAACCTTGGCGGCTTAAATTATGGATACGGATGCCGTGCTGGAAGCGGAGGCCCTCGAGAAGAGTTTCGAGGGCACAAAGGGGAGAATCAGGGTGCTGAGCGGCGTCGATATCACCGTGGCCCGCGGCGAGGTGCTCTCCATCGTGGGCGCTTCGGGGGTCGGCAAGAGCACCCTGCTGCAGATCCTGGGCTCGCTCGACAAGCCGGATCGTGGCTCGTTGAAGATAAACGGGCGGCTGGTGGACGCCATGGGCGCCCGCGAGCTGAACGATCTCCGGAACAGGGTCTTGGGTTTCGTCTTTCAGTTTCATTTTCTGCTCCCCGAGTTCAGCGCCGTCGAGAACGTCATGATGCCCGGCCTGGTCGGCGGGCGCGGGTCGGAAGAATCTGCCGGTCGCGCCGAGCGGCTGCTGATCCGGGTCGGTCTGAAGGATCGGCTGCTACACAAACCCGGCGAGCTCTCAGGCGGAGAGCAACAGCGGGTCGCGGTGGCCCGGGCACTGGCCAACGATCCGCAAGTGGTGTTGGGCGACGAGCCGACGGGAAATCTCGACGACGCATCGAGCGACGGCCTCCACGAATTGATCGCTGAATTGTCCGACGAAGCGAACATGACCTTCATAGTCGTGACACACAAGAAGGACTTTTCTCGTTACGCGAACCGTGTGCTCACGTTGCGGGACGGGTTGCTTCACGAAGAATAGGCTGCCGATGCCGGTTATGTGCACAGCATGCGGGGTTCGCCCCTCGAAGATCCACTACACCGAAATCGTCAACGACAACATGGTGACGATGGACCTGTGCCTGGAGTGCGCCGAAACCAAGGGCATAGAGATACAGAAGGCGGGGAGCTACGGGCTCGGCGATCTGGTCGCGGGTCTGATCGATACGTCAGCGCGCACCGAGACCGAACACATCGGCAAGGTACGATGCCCGAGCTGCGGGTACGAGTATTCCAATTTTAAGAAAATGGGGCGGCTCGGATGCCCGGATTGTTACGAGGCGTTCGAAGCCCAGTTGATACCGCTACTTCGCCAGATCCACGGCAGCACGCAGCACCAGGGAAAAACCCCGCAAGCGCTGGGGCAAAAAGCACTGGTTCGAAAAGAATTGGCCGATTTGAAAGAGGAGTTGGCGCGGGTGGTCGAAAAAGAAGAGTACGAAAAAGCAGCGAAAATCCGGGACCGGATCAAGTCGCTGGAGACCGCAGCGGATAAGAAGTAACGATATGCAAATCAAGGACATGATAGGGAATCCGGCTAACTGGCTCGACGGATCGGGGGCTGAGGGCGAGATTGTGCTCTCGACGCGGATTCGGATAGCGCGCAACATTGACAAGCGCCGCTTCACGCAAAACGCCGACAAGGAGGAGCTGGCCGCGGTGCTCGAGCAGACGCGGTCGGCGGCGGCGGAGACGGTGGTCCTCGAGTCAGGGCACTATTTCCCCATGGGGAATATCTCCTCGCTCGACCGCCAGTTTCTTGCCGAGCGGCACCTGGTAAGTCGCGAATTCCTTTTCAATTCGGTCAATCGAGGCCTGATCGTCACCCGGGCGGAGGACACCTGTATGATGATCAACGAGGAGGATCACCTCCGCATCCAGTCGTTTCGCTCCGGGTTGAACCTTACCAGCGCCTTCGAGACGGCGAACCGTCTCGATAGCGAGCTCTCTCAACGTCTCAGCTACGCCTTTAGCGATCGCCTCGGTTACCTGACGGCGTGCCCGACGAACCTGGGCACGGGCCTGCGGGCGTCGCTGTTGATTCATCTGCCCGGCCTCGTCCACAGCAAAGAAATCCACAAGCTGCTGGACAGTTTGCGACAGCTCAACCATTCCATCCGCGGGTTGTACGGGGAAGGAACCGAAGTCATGGGGAACTTTTTCCAGCTTTCCAACAGTGCGACGTTGGGTGGTTCGGAAGAGATGATTATCGGCAGCCTGAAGGAGATGGTGGTCAAGGTCATAGGGTTCGAGCGCAAGGCCAGGGATATGCTATTTCGCAAGGCACGAAGCTTGCTTGAAGATAAAGTCTGGCGTGCATACGGCCTGCTCAAGTATTCTCGAAGTGTCAGTACCAAGGAAGCACTCAGCCTTATCTCGGCGGTTCGGTTGGGCACCGGCGTTGGGATCATCACGGACGTTTCCATTCGGACGTTAAACGAGTTGCTGGTTTATATCCAGCCAGCCCATCTTCAGATGCTCGAGGGTGCGCAGATGGATCCGTCGCGACGAGATGCGGCGCGGGCCGATTTCATCCGGCGAGCACTTTCCACATCCAGCACGGACGAGGAGGATTGAGCACCGATGCATGATCGCTTTACCGATCGGGTCAGACGCGTGATCTATTATGCGCGGGATGAAGCCAGCCGGCTGCAGCACGATTACATCGGCACCGAGCACTTGCTGCTGGGGATCGTGCGGGAGGGCGAAGGCATCGCCGCCAAGGTGTTGAGCAAGCTCGATCTCGATTTCGAGCAGATCCAGCAGGCGGTGGAGAGCATGGTGAAGAGTAGTGGTGGCACACTGACTATCGGTGAGATTCCGTTTACCCCGCGCGCCAAGCGTGTACTGGAGCTGGCCATCGAAGAGGCGCGCCTCCTCGGGCACAATTATGTCGGCACCGAGCACCTGCTGCTCGGTCTGATTCGCGAAGGCGAGGGTGTGGCCGCACAGGTCCTGGCCGAGCTCGGCGTGGACCGCAAGCGGGTGCGAGAGGAAGTGCTCAAGTTGCTCGGACCGTCGGCCACCATGAAGGCCCGCAAGACCAAGAAGGAACGCAGCGAGACGCCCAACCTGGACCAGTTCGGGCGTGATCTCACCCAGCTGGCTCGGGAGAACAAGATCGATCCGATCATCGGCAGGGAGGCGGAAACGGAGCGAGTGATTCAGGTGCTCAGCCGGCGCAAGAAGAACAACCCCGTGCTCATCGGTGAGCCCGGCGTGGGCAAGACGGCCATCGCGGAGGGGCTGGCCCAGCGCATCCAGTCCAACAAGGTCCCGGAGATTCTGAAGGACAAGCGTATCTGCACTCTCGATCTTGCATCTGTTGTAGCAGGAACGAAATACAGGGGTCAGTTCGAGGAACGTCTCAAATCTATTCTCAACGAGATCTCTGAATCCGACGACGTCATCATATTTATCGACGAGATTCACACCATTGTCGGCGCCGGCGGTGCGGAGGGGGCGATCGACGCCTCCAATATGTTGAAGCCCGCCCTCGCTCGGGGCGAGGTACAGTGCATCGGGGCCACGACCCTCGACGAATACCGCAAGCACATTGAGAAGGACGGCGCGCTGGAGCGCCGCTTTCAACCGATCCTGATCAACCCGCCGACGGACGAGGAGACGGTTGAGATTATCATGGGGCTCAGGGACAAGTATGAGGCGCATCACCGGGTGAAGATCGACGACGGAGCGGTGAAAGCGGCGGTGTACTTCTCACAGCGTTACATTCACGGCCGTTTCTTGCCGGACAAGGCCATCGACGTGATCGACGAAGCCGGCTCCCGTGCCCGCCTCGAGGTCGTGACCGCCCCGACCGAGCTGCAGGATCTCGAGAAGGAGATCGACGAGCTGTGCCGCGAGAAGGAATCGGCGATTCAGGCACAGGAGTTCGAGAAGGCCGCCGGTTTCCGGGACAAAGAGAAGGAGATGCGTAAGAAGCTGCAGGAGATGCGCCGTAACTGGAACGAGACGAAGCAGGTTACGGAATCAGTGGTGACGGCGGAGGATATCGCGCGTGTGGTATCCACGATGACCGGCATACCGGTTTCCGAGGTCGAAGAAGGGGAAACGGAAAAGCTGCTCAAGTTGGAGGAAGCAGTTCGCAAGCGTGTCGTGGGTCAGGAAGAGGCGGTCGCAGCGGTCGCGAAGGCAGTGCGACGCAATCGGGCGGGCTTGAGGGATCCCAGGCGACCGATCGGTAGCTTCGTTTTTCTGGGTCCGACCGGGGTCGGCAAGACCGAGTTGGCGCGAGCGCTGTCCGAGGTGTTGTTCGAAACGGAAGAGGCCCTGATCCGCATCGACATGTCGGAGTACATGGAGAAATTCTCACTCTCGCGCCTCATCGGGGCGCCGCCCGGGTACGTCGGATACGACGAGGGGGGACAGCTGACGGAAAAGGTCCGTCGCAAGCCGTACTCGGTTATCCTGCTCGACGAGATCGAAAAGGCGCACCCCGACGTGTTCAACATCCTGCTGCAGGTGATGGACGACGGCTCGCTGACCGATAACTACGGGCGGCGGGTCGATTTTCGCAATACCGTGTTGATCATGACCTCCAACGTTGGAACGGTGGAGGCCAAGGGTGGCAAGAGCCTGGGCTTTTCCCAGGGCGGCGCCGACAGCACGTTCAAGAACATCAAGGCCAAGCTGCTCGAAAACCTCCGCAAGACGTTCAACCCCGAATTCCTCAACCGGCTGGACGAGATCATCGTCTTTCGCCCGCTGGGGAGGCCCGAGATGGAGACCATCGTCACCATCATGCTCGAAGATTTCGTAACCCGGTTAAAGGTATTCGATTTGGAAATTGACTTTAGCGAGGACTCGAAAAACTACCTGCAGGACAAGGGGTTCGATCCTGACCTCGGGGCTCGTCCCCTGCGACGGGCCATCCAGCGCTATGTGGAGGACCCGTTGAGCGAGCTGCTCCTGAAGAAGGGGCTCAGAAAGGACGCTGAAATCCACGTCGGCGTGAAGAAGGGAAGTTTGTCGTTTGACGTGGTTACCAAGACCAAGTAACCTGGTGTGAGACCCCACCCCGCAGCCCCTGCGATGCGCCCCGGCACGGTACCTATGAACCCCTGCGCTATTTAATTGATTTATTGACCGGACGTTATATATTCTCCGGGTGTGCGGCGGCGGCTGTCGTTTACATGCCGTGTTCAATTGTGATAGGATGCGCAGGATTTTTGCCCGAAAAAGTATGAGAAAAGCGAACTTGCAGATATTCCTGGTCGTGGCGGCGGCGCTGATCGTTCTGCCCGCCCTGCCGGCCGGCGCCCAGAAAGCGATCACGGAGATACGGATCGAGGGGAACGTCGCCGTATCCGCGCAGAAGATACGGCGTATCGTTCGCTTGAAGGAGGGGGACGCGTTCGCGGCGGAAAAGGTCAGCGAGGCAATTAAGCGGCTCTACGCGACCAAGGAATTTGCGGATATCCAGGCGTACCAGGAGCGACAGGAAGGCGGAATCGTCATCACCTTCGTGGTGACGGAGCACATCAAGATCGACAAGATTCGTTTCGAGGGCAACAAACATCTCAAGGAAGAGGAGTTGAAAGGGGCGATCCACGTTCGCGAAGGCGCGTTCGTCAGACCGGCGCTGATTCGACAGGACTTCCGGGCTATCGAAGAGATGTACAAGGAAAAGGGCTATTATCGCGCCGCGGTCAAGAACGAGCTCCTTGCCGAGCAAGACGAGAAGACGAAAAGGCGGACGCGGGTGTTGCTCTACAAGATAACCGAGGGCGAAAAAGTCTCGGTCAAGCACATCGATTTCTTCGGCGCGCGCTCGCTCGATACGGACGAGTTGAGAAAAGCGATGGAAAGCAAGGAGGACAACTGGATCCGGGGGGCGGAGTTCAAACCGAAGGTTCTCGAAACCGATCTGGAGAGGATCCTGTTTATGTACCGGCAACGCGGATTCCTGGACGCGCAGGTGACGGACAAGGAATTGATCTTCTCCGAGGACGGCAAAGGCCTGGACGTCTTTATCACGGTTGAAGAAGGTATGCAGTACAAGGTCGGCAAAACAGCCTGGTCGGGAAACACCATCTTTAGCGATCCCCGCATAGCGTCGCTCATCACGTTCGGAGAGGGAGACGTGTTCGATGACCAGGAGTTCACGGACATCCAGGTGGCGATCAGCACGCTCTATTGGGATCGAGGATACATCTATAACTCGGTCAGTCCCCGCAAGACGGTCAAGAAGGACGTCATCGATGTCGATTTCGATATTACGGAGGGCAAACCGGCCCATATTCACGAGATAAGTATCAGCGGTAATACGAAGACTGCGGAAACCGTGATACGCCGCGAGTTGAAGTTCATGCCCGGCGAGGTGTTCCACCGTCCCAAGTTGATGCGGTCGCTGCGTGAGGTGTTCAACCTGGGATTTTTCGCGGCACCGCCGGACCCGGAGGTGACGACGGCCAACGAAGATGGTGATATCAACATCAACTTGAAGGTGGTCGAGAAGCAGACCGGACAGTTCCGGCTGGGGGCGGGGTTTTCGGCGCTGAACTCGATCAGTGGTTTCATCGGCCTGGCCGAGACCAATTTTCTGGGCAAGGGACAGCGCGCCGAGTTCAATTGGGAGTTTTCGCGGTTTCGCCAGAACTTCGACGTGCGCTTCACCGAGCCGTGGTTGTACGGCACGCCGACCACGCTGAGTGTCAACGTTTTCAACCGGGCGCAGAACCAGGTGCGGCAACAGTTCTGGGACGACAAGCGAGTCGGGGCTTCGGTCAGCGTCGGGCGCCCGTTTCCGTGGTTCGATTACACGCGGATATTCTGGCGATACCGCTGGGAGTCGATCGAATTGAAAGACTTTTCACCCCTCTACATCGGACCGCTGCGGGACATTCTGTGGCCGCAGGTAACGAGTTCGACGGCGATTACGCTCACCCGGAACTCGACGGACAGCCCCTTCCATCCGACCTCGGGCACTCGTACCAGCGTTTCGGTGGAAGCTACCGGAGGGGCCGCTCTCGGCGGCGACGTGAATTTTCAACGCTATGACGGGTCTTTCGCGTGGTACGAAAAGCTTTTCTGGAACATGTCGCTCGCGGTGCGCTACGAAATCGGTGCGCTTGTGTCGGCCCCGCCGGATTACGAATTGTTTCGCCTGGGAGGCAACCGCCGCTACAGCGTCAGGGGATACGATTTCTTCGAGATCGTGCCGGAGGGCAACCCGGAGTTCCTGGGAGGGAGATACATGCAAACCCTGTCCTACGAAGTCACTTTGCCCCTTGCGCCCACCGTCTTTGCCGTAAGTTTCTTCGATACCGGCAACACGTGGAGCAGTTTTCGCGGCTCCAGTATTTTCGATCTCAAAAAAGGCCTGGGGTTGGGTATAAGGCTTGAGCTACCCGCCCTGGGAACGGTAGGCTTCGACTACGGTTACGGCTTCGACAAACCCGGGGGACCGGGGTGGGAGCCGCATATTTCACTGGGCGCCGGATTCTAAAACCGATTCGCACGTCATCGAAAAAGGAGTGGTTGTCATGATGAAGAATACACTTGGACTTGGCTTACTGGCTGGGTGTATCGTTTTGGCAAGTGTGGCCGCTACGCTCGCGCAGGTCGAGCTCAAGGTCGGATACATCGACTCGCAGCGTATCCTGACCGAGTACAGGGGCATGCAGGATATCGAGCGCATTTATACCCAGGAGCTCGACGCGTGGAAGGCCCAGGCCCAGACGATGGAGAGGGAGATTGTAAAGCTCCAGGACGAGTTACGCGCACAGGCCCTCATGCTTTCGGAGGAGAAGCAGCGGGAGAAGAAACTGGATTTGGACAAGAAGGTTGCGGACTACCAGCGTTTCATGAAGGATATATTCAGCGAAAACGGCACTGCGGCACAGCGCAACCGGGAACTCACGCAACCAATTATGGACAAGATTAACCGCATTCTCGAGACCATGTCGGAGAAGCAAGGCTACACGCTGGTGTTCGACATCGTGAGTGCCAATATCGTGTATGCCGACAAGAATTTCGACTTGACCGACACCGTGCTCGAAGAGTTGAACAAGCTGGGACGGTAGGTGTGTTTTGAGTTCACCTTCTTACAGCCTCATGGAACTGGCGGAAATCGTCGGTGGCAGCGTCAACGGTGACGGTAGCACGCGTATCACCGGGGTCGCCGGCATCAAGGAAGCCGCCGCCGGCCAGATTACGTTCCTCGCCAGCACGAAATACCGTGAGTTCCTGAATACGACACGGGCATCAGCTGTTATCGGAACGTACGATATCGAGTGCAGCGTGCCCTCCATCCAGTTGGAGAATCCTTATCTGGCCTTTCTCAAGGTTGTCTCGATGTTCGCGGACAGCGTGGATAAGAGGTATCCCCGAGGCCTGCACCCGACCGCGATCGTCGCCGCGGAGGCCGAATTGGGTGAGAATCTCTGCATCGGCCCATACTGCCACATAGAGGCGGGGGTGACGATTGGCCGGAATTGCACCGTGCTGCGCGGCAGTTACATCGGTGCGAACACGGTGATTGGTGAAGGCTGCCTCGTTTATCCCAGCGTGACGATCCGTGAAGAGTGCGAGGTCGGAGAGCGGGTAATTATTCATCCCGGTGCCGTCATCGGTTCCGACGGCTTCGGGTTCGCCAGGGACGGGCAGGCGCACAGAAAAATCCCGCACATCGGCAAAGTCGTGATCGAGGACGATGTCGAAATTGGAGCGAACACCACGATTGACCGTGCGACCACCGGGGTCACGCGGGTTGGACGGGGCACCAAGATCGACAACCTGGTGCAGATCGCGCACAATGTGACAATCGGTAAGAACTGTATTATTGCGGCCCAGGTTGGCATATCGGGCAGCACCGAGTTGGGAGACGGTGTCGTGATCGCCGGGCAGGCGGGCCTTGCCGGACATATCAAGATGGGGGATGGTGTGATCATTGCCGGCGGGGCAGGCGTGACCAAGTCGATACCGGCAGGCACGACGATATCGGGCTATCCGGCGCGGGATCACGCGCAGGCGCGAAAGCTCTACGGATTTACGACGCGTCTGCCCGAGTTGCACAAGAAAATCCAAGAGCTCTCCAGAAAAGTCGCGCGACTGGAAAAGGGGAAAGAGTCGTGACCCGGCAGCAGAGGACGATCGAAAGAGAGTTTTCGATCGAGGGTCTGGGCCTGCACACGGGCGAACACGTTGCACTGACCCTCAAACCCGCTCCCGTGAACTCCGGCATCCGCTTTGTTCACGAGCGCGACGGCAAGCGGGTGGAAATCCCGGCCGTCATAACCAGCGTCGCACTCGACAAACTCACACCGCGCAACACGACAATCCGCAATGGGGACGCGGCGATTTACACCGTCGAGCATCTGCTTGCCGCCTGCTACGGACTTCACGTCGACAACCTCCTGATCGAAATCTCTGCTAACGAGCCGCCAGTGCCGAAATCGGGGAGCTACGAGTCCTATGTTCAGGCGTTCAAGAGGGCGGGATTCGTGAGCCAGGATGCCCCCGTCAACCTCTTCGAAGTCGACCACCTGATTACGCATCAAGAGGACGGTATCGAGATTTATGCCACGCCTTCGGACACCTTTCGGGTCAGCTTTACAATTCAGTTCCAGAACAAGTTTATCGGTACGCAATACGCGAGCTTCGAGGTCACCCCCGAAGTGTTCGAAAAGGAAATATCCCCGGCCCGCACCTTTGTCCTGGGTAAGGACATCGAGGAACTGCGCCAGGCCGGACTGATCAAGGGCGGTAGCCTGGACAACGCGATCGTCTTCAACGATGAAGGGATGGTGAACGAGCAACCGCTTCGTTTCCCCGACGAGTGCGTGCGCCACAAGGTACTCGACCTCATCGGGGACCTCTCGCTCCTCGGGGCGTCGATCCGCGGGCATATTCACGCTGTCAAGTCGGGCCACTCTTCTAACTTACGATTTGTTAAGAAGTTGTGGGATCTCAAGGAGGAGCGCCGCCGCTGGTTGCCCGCTCTCGACGGGGGCCAGTGGGATACCAATCTCATCCGTGAAATCATACCCCACCGGTACCCGTTTCTCCTGGTAGACCGGATCATCGAAGTAGAAGCAAATAAACGAATTGTGGGAATCAAGAACGTGACGATCAACGAGCCTTTTTTCGCCGGGCATTTCCCCGGGCACCCCATCATGCCCGCAGTGCTTATTCTTGAATCGATGGCCCAGGTCGGGGGGCTGTTAGTGCTGAATACTGTTGACAACCCCAAGAATTACCTAGTCTACTTCACGGGATTGGATAAAGCCCGGTTCAGGAAGCCCGTGTTGCCCGGAGACCAGCTGCGGTTGGAGATCGAGCTCGTGGCGATCAGGATGCGTGTGTGTAAGATGCGGGGAAAGGCCTACGTGGGTGATGAACTGGTGGCCGAAGCAGAAATGTTGGCGAATATCGTACCGAGGTGATACCTGCCACACGACCGGCGAGGGATGAGGGGAGCGATCATGCAAGACCCGACGAAACTGTCCAGAATAGACCTGAAGACGGAGATACATTCGACCGCCATCGTTCATCCATGGGCGAAGATCGGGGTGGGCGTGAAGATTGGTCCGTACAGTATCGTTGGCGAGCACGTCGAACTGGGCGACGGCTGCGTGCTGGGACCGCGCGTCCTCATCGAGGGCAGAACCACGATCGGCAAGAACAACGAGTTTTTTCACAGTGCGACCATCGGTACGCCCGCACAGGACTTGAAATGTGAAGGACGCGTGAGTTACTTGGAGATTGGTGACCACAACATATTCAGGGAGTTTTCTACGGTGAACCGGGCCACGGACCAGGGCGGCAAAACGATTATCGGCTCACACTGTTTCGTCATGGCGTACGCTCACGTTGCGCACAATTGTATTCTGGGCGATCGCGTGGTCATGGCGAATTCCGTACACCTGGCGGGTCACGTGGCCCTCGACGACTACGCCATAGTCGGTGGGGGCACCGTAGTCCACCAGTTCTCCCGGATTGGGCAGCATGCAATCGTCGGTGGCGGTGGCCGGGTGACGCAGGACGTTCCACCCTACGTCAGGGCGGCGGGTAATCCCGTGCGGGCCTTTGGTGTCAATACCATCGGACTCGAGCGCCGGGGTTTTTCTCCGGAGAAACGCGCCACGGTCAAGCGCATGTACTCGGTACTCTACCGGAAAAAGCTCAACGTGACGCAGGCGTTGTCCCACCTCAAGAACGGGACGTTCGAGGATCCGGAGAGGCGTGTACTCGTGGATTTCCTGGAGTCCAGCCAGCGCGGAATCGTTGCGTAAGCCGTCTGCCGTAGGAACACTCAGCTAACATACGGAAAACAAGTAAGCGCCGATACCGGAGGAGGTAGTGGTGGGAATCAGAGTTGGTGTCATCGGCACGGGCCGGCTGGGGACGCAGCACGTCCGTGTACTCAAGAGCCTGCCCGAAGTGGACGATGTCGCTTGCTACGACATTGTCGAGGAGCGGTCGCGGGATGCCGCAAACAAGTTCGGTGCGACGGTTTTCACCGACGTGGACAAAATGCTGGAGCAGGTCGACGCGGTCAGCGTTGTGGTGCCGACGGTGAAACACAAGGACGTTTCCCTGAGGGCGCTGGAGCGAGGCACCCACCTTTTTGTGGAAAAACCCATCGCCGCTTCGATGTCGGAGGCGGGGCAGATCATCGACGCCGCCCGCAGGCACGAGCGGGTCCTTCAAATCGGGCATATCGAGCGTTTCAACGCGGCCCTGCGAAAAGCCTACCCGCGCATACAGGCACCGTCGTTCATCGAGATTCACCGCCTCGCCCCGTTCACAGTCCGCGGCATCGACGTATCCGTTGTAATGGACCTGATGATCCACGACCTGGATCTGCTCGGAATGTTCCTTGGAGAGGCGCCCGTTGACATTCGGGCCACAGGCGCCGGTATCCTGACGGATGGACCAGATATCGTGAACGCGCGCCTGGAGTACCGTGACGGTTGCGTGGCCAACCTGACGGCTAGCCGGGTGTCGGTGGAGCCGATGCGGAAGGTCCGTGTCTTCTCCGCGCGCAGCTATATTTCCATAGATCTGCTCAAAGGGACCGTCAGGCATTTCGAAAAGGGGAAATCCTTCGATGCGGGAGTCGCCCGAATCAAACGGAATGCCGCCGATGTCGCCAGCCTTTCGCTCGAGGACTTCCTGAAGATCGAGGAGTCCAAGATCGAAGGCGAGGAACCTCTCTTTGATGAACTGCAGTCTTTCTGCCAGACGGTCATGAACGGAAAAAAGCCGCCGGTAACCGGCGAGGACGGGTTGCGGGCGCTCGAGATCGCCACCGAGATCCAGCGTATCGTATCCAAAAAACCCATTCGCTAGCCGTTCCGCAGGCGCGGCACCGATGAAAGAAAACCCGACCATACTAGTCAGCTGTGGCGAGGCGAGCGGGGACCTGCACGCGGCAAACCTGGTCGGTGAGCTGCTCCAGAAGATCCCCGGGGCGACCATTGTCGCCTTCGGCGGCGAAAAGGTGCGCCGGGCGGGGGCAAAACTCGTCTGTAACATCGATGACTATTCTTCGATCGTGGGGTTGTCGGGCGTACTGACCAACCTGCCCCGGTTGGCGAGTCTCGAGCGAAAACTGAAACGCGCGCTTTCGGGCGTGGATCTTTTCATCCCCGTGGACTATCCCGGTTTAAATCTGAGGCTTGCCGCTCGTGCCAAGGAGCTGGCGATCCCGGTTCTCTATTATATCAGCCCGCAGGTGTGGGCGTGGGGCCGAGGCCGGGTCGAGAAGATGACGCGGCTGGTCGATTTTATGGCGGTCATCCTGCCCTTCGAGGAGGAAATCTACCGCGAAGAGGGGATCCCCACGGAGTTTGTCGGCCACCCGTTCGTGGAGGATCACGAACTCCCGCTGCCGCGGGATCAGCGGGGGCGCTCGGGCATCGGTCTCCTGCCGGGAAGCCGCTCGCAAGAAGTCAGCCGCATCCTGCCGGTGCTGCTCGACACCGCCCAGAGGATCCACAAGGTGAGGCCGGAGGAAACATTCGCGATCGGATTGAGCCCAACTGTGCCAAGAGCGATCTATCGAAAGATCCTGTCACGCTACACGTTGGACGTGATTCTCGAAGAAAACTCACAGGCGGTGATGGCGGCCTCGAAACTGTTGCTGGTAGCATCGGGAACGGCGACGCTCCAGGCTGCGCTGTTCGAGACACCGCTGATCATCGTCTACCGCATGTCTCTCTTCAATTATCTCTTCGCACGCACCGTCGTCAAAATCGATCACATCGGCCTGGTGAACATCATCCTTGGCGAGGAAATCTGCCCCGAGTTCATCCAGATCGAAGCGAGACCGAAAACGATCGCCGACAAAGCGCTGAACCTGCTCGAAGACCCCGTGCAAAGAAACGCAATGCTCGCCCGTTTCGGTGATCTTCGGGCCAAGCTCTCCGGAGGTGGGGGATGCCGTCGCGTGGCCGAGATTTCCGAACGCCTTCTGGAATCCGTGTGAAGCGACGAATGCGTGCGGCCGGTTCCCTCGGTGCCGGCCTGATCCGCGCGTGGGGGGGTACGTGGCGCGTGGAGGTTCACGGTGAGCAGTACCGGGAAGAGGCCTGCCGCTACGCTCCATTCCATGTCTACGCCTTCTGGCACGGCCGCATGCTCCCGTTGAGCTATTCCTTTCGCGAGCAGTCTTTCCAGCTCCTGGCCAGCGAACACCGGGACGGCGAGCTCATGGGCCAGATCGTGCGGCGCCTGGGTTACGGGCACGTGCGCGGCTCGAGCACTCGGGGTGGCGCGAGGGCGATCCGCGAGCTCGTTACCAGGTTGCTCGCCGGTTACCATCTCGGTCTCACTGTGGACGGTCCGGTTGGCCCGCGATACATTTTCAAGCCGGGTCCGATCGAGATCGCGAAGCTCAGCGGCGCGCCAGTGGTTCCGGTGACGGCGGCCACCCGTAACCCATGGGTTCTGTCCTCTTGGGACGCGTTTCAGATCCCCAAACCGTTCGCGCGGGTGAGCGTCCGCTTCGGCAGTCCGATCGTGGTCCCGCCCGACGCCGGCGAAGAGATGCTGGAGCAGAAACGCAGGGAGGCCGAGCGGGAGCTCGTCGACCTCACCCGGATGAACGATGAATTCGTTGCAAACTCACACGGCTGATTCTTTTGGATACGAGGTGCTCGAACCGTGCGGCCGTGCGGCCAGGACGGTTGCACTTCGCGAGCCGTTCGCGGTCCTGGGCAAGCCGGCGGCACTGCTGTACCGCGCGGTCTCGGGGCGAATCCGTCGCCGTCGCATCACCGGTCGTCCCCAGCCCTGGAGCGACACGACCGTTTTGTCGGTGGGCAACCTGGAAATCGGTGGGAACGGCAAGACGCCGCTGGCGATCCATCTGCTGCAGTACCTGGAGCAGAACGACGAGCGACCCGTCTACATCAGCCGTGGTTTCGGGAGTACCGCGGAGACACTAGGTGCGGTCACCGTGCTCGCCTCATGGGCGAGTGGGCGTTGCCCCACGCCCGCGGACGGCCTGCGCTTGATTCCACGGGAGAACCGGGCAGGCGCCGATGAAATCGGTGACGAAGGGGCGGTGGTGGCGATGCGCTGCCCGGCGACTCCGCTGGTTTTTTCGCGTGACAAGCTGCGCGCGATCGAGCTCGCCCGCAAGATGTTTCGGCCCAGCCATATCATCCTCGACGACGCATTTCAGTCGTGGGGCGTGCCGCGGGACAGGGACATCGTTCTGTTGGATGCCGAGCACCCGCTCGGCAACGGTCGCGTGTTGCCGGCAGGCACGCTTAGGGAGGATCCAAGCGCGCTGGCTCGCGCGAGCTGGATCGGCATCAATGGGTGCGAGGCGACGTTGCCTCCCCGACGGTATGCGGAGCTGGTGGAGCGCGCGTGTGGTAGGACCCTGCCCGTTTTCGGAATAGTTCGAAAACTTGCTCTCGATGACGCGATCGAGGGTGGAGCCGCCCGGCGGGTCGAAGGCGGCCTGGCCGCACTGTCTTCGATCGCCCGTCCCCAAAGATTCGAGCGGGAGTTGGACGGTAATGCGGGTGGACTCGAACTGGCGATACGGTTTCCGGACCATTACCGGTATCGGGTGGCAGACATCGCGACGGTCAGGCGGGCGCTGGCAGGGCGGCATATCCGCAACCTGGTGACCACGGAAAAAGACTGGGTGAAACTACGTGAATTCGACCTTTCGTTCGCGCGCGTCCTGGTCGGGCGGCTGGAGCTCGCGTTGGAAGATTCGATCCTGCAGGATCTGACGAGAAAGCCGCAGGCGCTGCCTGCGGCTTCCCCGTAGCGGGATGCCCGTCCGTCGTTCTCGGTCTTACATGGCCGGAGGTTGGCAAGCCATCAGTGGCTGGTTCTTCGTCTTCACCACCGGGTCGGCAAAGTTCACGGATATCTCGGCACTGAACGACCACGCGCGGTCCGATCCGGTCTCGTGCACGCAGAAGGTACTGCAATCGTCGGTCCCATTAGGTGTTGCAATCACAAAACCGCTTGATTATAGTAGAATTCGTTCCTTCTGACGACTGCTCGACAGACATTTGATCCCGATGCGCTCTTTCTCCGAAACACGCCGATGAAGAACTCCGACTTCCTGGTCATAGGCAGTGGGGTGGCCGGGTTGCTTTTCGCCCTCAAGGCCGCCGCGTTCGGTTCGGTCAACGTCGTGACCAAGCGCGGGATGGC
>JAZGDW010000074.1:0-7270 GCA_036478295.1 Candidatus Krumholzibacteriia bacterium | reverse complement strand
AATGGAGTCGAACCTCGCAACGGCATCGATGCTGCTGTTGTCGGCATACCCCAGAATGAATCCCAAGTCGCCCGTCTGGGCCGACCGCGGCACCTTGAAGCTGAACTCGAACTGACCCGCGTTAACGTCTGCCGTCCCCTGGTATACGGTGCCGCCCGGGTAGTTGTAAGCAATGCCAAAGCCGTCCTCCCTCTGGTATCCACTCTGGTCGTCCGGCTCCCGCACCACCAGCCTCACTGTCCCGGAGAAGCCCGTATCCACCTGACCCCCGTTATTACGAACGCTGCCACGCACGATGTGCCGCTTGCCGGTCACCAGCGTATCGATGTCCAGCGGGTCGAAGACAATTCTACGATGCGGCGAAAGCAGCCGCATGGCGGGGTCACCGAGCAGGTTGTATTTTTCGTTGTTCTCCAGGACCAACCGACTGGGCGAAGCGCTTAGAGACTTGAATTTCGCCTTCATGAGGCCGACACCCAGTGGTTCCGCCAGGCCCGGCGTGGTGGGAAACATCAACTCGAAGACATTGAAATCGAAGGTCTCGTTGGGGCCTATGAACGATAGTTCGCTCGCGGTGATGGTCGCGATGGCCCCGCCGTCCTGTTTGAGAAGCAACTTTTCGGAAAGGCTCTTGCCCGCCTCCGCGAACTTGCCCATCGTGCAGCTGACCGCGATGAGGAGCGGCAGTCTCAGCCCATTATCCAGCAGGGGAATGTCCGTATCGAGAAAGACCTGCTCATCCGCCATCTGCTTGCTGCTGCCGTGGCCCACGTAGTTGATGACCAAGGCTCCTTCATTCCACGCGTTCAGAAAAAAGAGCCGGCTCGCAGGCTTGATACCCGAGATGGCCGGGAACTCAGTCAGATAGACCTTCAACGGGTCGAAATAGCGCGCCAGCTTGGCGTTGGCAATCGCCTCGGATTGCAGGACGAACTGCGCCTGCCGGGTGTCCCTGAAAGAGTTCTCGTCGTCGGCGACAAGGATGACAATGTCTCGCCAATTGCCAAAAGCGGCTTGCGTTTCATACTCGATGACCCTGTTCACCAGTTGGTTCGCCTCTTGCGCGGAGGCCGCCGGCAGTCGTCCCACGGGGAAGTCGATAAACTTGCGGCCCCCCACGTCGCTGCTATCCATGAGCGCAAACCAGTCATCGGTAACGTATGCGTCCAGCGTAAACTGGTTCATGTTGACATTTGTGGTGACAAAATTGGGAACCGAAGAAGTGAAGTTCTTGGCGTCGACATTGGCATCGCCCAGGAGCAGCAAGAAGGTGAGCAAAGGATTGCCGGCGCCGTCCGTAAAGTTGTCGTAGAGAAACTTGCAGTAGTTGCGAATCGCCACGGGGTCGGCCAGCCCACCCGAGAAATTGTCGAATATCTCTATTGCAGTCACGACTTCGACGCTGGGGTTGGCAAAAAACGGCAGGTTGCCCAGGCGGTGCTGGTGCAAGTTTGCCGCGGCGCTCCGGAACAGCGGGTGGGTAACGATCAGCATGTGCGGTGACGTACCCACGTTTCGCAGGTCGCGCGGAAAATAGCGCTGCAGGCCGGCGGGGGCGCTGAAACCGGCGGCCGTACCGGCCCAGAAATACTGCCGCACCCCGGAATTGTCTGAGGCGAACCGGATGGTGCGGCTGGTGCCCGCGACGCTCTCCGTGAAACCACCAAGCACCTTCGGATGAAAATGATCCGTCACGTCGAAAAGGTACAGCTGCCCCGAAAGGTTGAGGTCCGTCACACCATAATTCACCGTACCCGACGTATCTGGTGAAGAGAACGGCAGCGCCGAGCCGGCCTTCAGGAACCGGTGATAACGAACCTCGTACCACGCGAACAACATGAAGTCCTCGTTCGGCGCGAACGGCGACGTGACGTCCCGGCGCGGCAGGTGCAGTTTGAATTCATTCGATCCCTCCGTCACGAGCCCGGTTCTCGAGATCAGTACGGGCTTGGCGTCTTCAAAACGATCACCGCCCAACGTGTTCCAGACAATATCCCCGATGTCCACGTCGTTCATCCAGTAGACGGCGTGGTGGCCGGTGTTCCTCTCCGTGGCGCTGAAGGGGGCCAGTGCAACCGTGCGGAACGTCTGGGGCTGGCTGGGGTCGAGGTCGGTGACTGTAAAGCGAGGGAACGGTCGCGTCTCCTCCCCCTGCCGCCGGGCAATGTTCTGCCACACCCAGCCGTCGCCGCCGAGACTGATCTCGCGCACCCGGTCTTCTTCGAAATAGAGCCGGTCCTCGAACGTGGTGACGTCAGTGCCCGCAGTGGGTACGGCGGTTTGCAGGGCCATGCGCGCTGGCGTGCCGTCAAAGCCGGGATTCGCGTCCCACGTGAGAAAGTACAAGTTGTCCCGCACGTAAAGATGATCGAGACGCGATTCACGCGGGGCGCCCGACCGATACAGATCCTCGTAATCGGCGACGCCCAGTCCATAGAAAATAATTCTGTCCACCGGGTCAAACGTGCCGTCGCCCCCGTATTCCACGATAACGTCGCATTCATTCATCCAGTTGCCCGGGATCCAGGTGCCGTCCGGCCGCGTGAGATCGCGGTCGTGTTGAACCCCGCCTCCGGTAAACAGGCGAAAACTCCCCGGGTCGATGATCGAGCTCAGTGTCACGCCCGCTTGCGCGAGGTCGCTGCCGCGTATCAGGTAGACTCCCGGTCGCGACACGCGTATCCGCAGCCAGTTCGAGGATCGGGAGAACTGGGGATCCGGCACGGGGACCGCCGCTGGGGATTTCCGGTGCGACGCCACGGGCAGGTATGCTCGGTTCTCGACCAGGCTGGCCAGCAGCGGATCGGCCTGCACGGATCTCGCATAACTTGGCGCCGGCGGATAGGTAACGATTACCCGATACTCCGACCACACACGCCGGCGACCGCTCGTGTAGTCCACCTGGGAGCGAAAACAATCGATCGCGGCTACCCGGGTTTTCCGAAAGGTGAAGGTGTTGGCGGAGGTGCATGGGCTGGCGGGAAAATAGCCCTGCGGGGTGCTGGCCACGGGAACGCCCGGCGTGCCAGGCTCGAGTTCGACGGGCTCGGGAAGGTTGCCCTGTTTTTCGGTGAAACGACCGTCGGTCACGTCGAGGCGAACCGAGCTCCCCGGCGGAATGGCCACAAAGATTCGCTCGTAGGAAAGCGGCGGCAGGCCCGGATCGCTCAATCGGCTGAGCGAGCCGGCAGCGGAACCGGGCTCATCGAACCGTACGGCGAAGGTCAACCGTCCGTTCTGCTCGTCTACCAGCTCGACGCCCGCGGAAGACGTGGACACGGCGACGAACAGCCAGCCCAGGCACAGGGCTATCGACGCGGATCGGCGCACAGTTAACGCATTCTGTCCTGCAAAGATCAAAGGTGCGTTGGCTCCGTTATTATGCAGGGGGGCGAAGACCTACGAGTCGAGTTTCTCGGCGCGGTCGATGAGCATGATCGGAATGTCTTGCTCATTGACGGGGTATTTGAGCTTGCACGCTTGGCAGATCAAGTACCGGCCCTCATTATCCAGTTCAACTTTGGCCTTGCACTTCGGGCAGGCGAGGATATCGAGTAGCTCCTGCTTGATCATCACTCAAATCTCCGATAGCAGATGGGTACGTTAGGCGGGCTTTCGTGTTCAAGGTACAAAAAAAACGACCGCGTTCGGCTGGTCTAACCCTAAAATACTAAGCTATTTAGGACCAAGGTGTCAAGTCGAATCTTCGACGATGAAACCGATGTTCTTGTACTTGGCGCGGCGCCGCTCGACCAACGTGTCCGGTTCGATGTGCTGGAGGTAATCCAGTTCCTCGTATATGACCCGCTTGAGTTCCCCTGCCATCGCCTTGGCATCCCGGTGGGCACCGCCTTCGGGCTCCTTGACAACGCGGTCTATAACGCCAAGTGACATAAGGTGTTTTGACGTGAGTTTCAGGGCCTCTGCGGCATCGATGTTCTTGCCGGCGTCCTTCCAGAGAATGGCCGCACAGCCCTCCGGGGAGATGACCGAATAAATGGAGTATTCCAGCATCAGCACCCGGTCGGCCACACCGAGCGCCAGCGCACCACCACTGCCACCTTCGCCGATGACGATCGAGAGTATGGGGACCCTGAGGCCCGCCATCTCTTTCAAGTTGCTGGCGATGGCCTCCGCCTGTCCTCGCTCTTCGGCGCCCAGCCCCGGGTACGCGCCGGGCGTATCGATCAGCGTCACTACCGGCAAGCCGAATTTTTCCGCCAGCTGCATCAGCCTGCGCGCCTTGCGGTACCCTTCCGGGTGGGGCATCCCGAAGTTGCGTTCGAGATTCTCTTTGGTGTTTCGACCCTTTTGATGTCCAATCAACATGAAGCGCTTGTCGCCGAGCGCCGTAAGACCGGCGGTAATCGACCGGTCGTCCGCAAACGCCCTGTCACCACAGAGCTCGATGAACTCGTCGCACATCTCCTTGATATAGTCGCCGGTATACGGGCGCAATGGATGGCGGGCCAGCTGGACGTGCTGCCAGGCGGTCAATTTCGAGTATATCTCGCGTCGCAGTTTCTTCGCTTTCTCCGTGAGCTTCTTTATCTCGTCGTCGACGGGGATCTTCTGCACGGAAGCCACACGATTCAGCTCTGCGATCTTGTCCTCGAGTTCGATGATGGGTTTCTCGAATTCGAGATATCGAGCGGACGACGACGGTCCGCGTTCGTACGCGGTCATCGCTACCTCCTAAAAGAAATCGATCAACGCCAATTCGAACTCCCGACCCACGCTCCGTGACCGTCCAAAGTTACCGCTCAAGTCCCTGAAAATCAAGGTCATCACCAGGCTCTCGCCGTAAAACCAGCGAATTCCCGCGTCGATGTAGATGCCGCCCCGTCCGAAGTCAGGATTGTCGGTATCATCGTTGAGCGCCGCATCCACGTCCAGCAGAAACGAGAGGTGCTCGAACAACAGCCAGTCCGCACCCGCGAAAACGTTGGGATCGCCATCGTCCTCGCGTTCCGTCGACCACGATACGCCCCCGTGTGCCGACAGCTCTCCCGCGACGAGGGCGTAGTTCTTGCTCAGCACTACATAGAAGCCGGGAGACTTGCGATCGTACCGTTCGAGGTCATCCGCCGCATGGTATTCACCGAGTCCCTGCGAGTCGAACCCAACCGCGAGCGCGGGGGCTTCGAGCTCATCGAGGAGGCGCAGGCGGACCTGAAACCCCACCTGGTTGTTGAACTCCGGGTCGCCGCGCTCAAATATCCTCTGCATACCGAACGACGTACCGATCTGGAACCGCTCGCGAAACCCGATACGGATGCTGGCCAAAAAACTACTCTCGGGCCCGAGGCGCGCACGGAGCAGGTATGCCCCGTCGTTCAGGATCCCGGCGGTTGGTTTGTCGATGATGTAGATCACCTGCTGTACCTGCGCCGCGGCGGGCGCCATCCCTCCGATGGTCGACACCGCCCACGCTGTGACCACGACCATCAACCTGCGAACCCGCCTGTTCACGGACCCCTCGATTCGTCGCGCAAGAGCTTGATATTATCCGAACCCACAGACTCGCACAGCGCTCCGAGCAATTCGTAGTCGACCGCCACGTTCAGTGACTTCGAGCGGATGACACACGCTTTGCGGCCCTCCTCGGTCAGGTGAAAGAACACCTGGGCAGTGCCCTTGCTCCCCTCAAGAACTCGTTTCATGTCGTCGATCTGCTTTTCCTCCACCTTGCCCAGGTCGATCGAGATATGTACCTCTTTCGACGCGGGCGGCTTGTCCTCGCTAATAGGCAGGACCGAGTTGACGAGCAGCTTTCCTTCTCCGCCGTTACGTCGCGAAACTTTTCCCTCGAGGACAAGCACACGATCCTCCGCTACCATGCTCCTGTGTTTCCCCAGAACGGCGGAGAACAGCACCGCCTCCGCCTGTCCTTTGTCGTCCTCGATAGTCACGAACGCCATCTCGTTCTGCTTGCGGTCGTAGGTGGTCTTGACGGCGCTGGCCAGTCCCCCGACGACGGCGTGCTTGCCGTTCGAACTCTCCTTCAACTCCGAGGTCGATACCGTGCGGAGAATGTGCAGCAGGTTGCGGAACTTGTCCAGGGGATGTCCCGAAAGGAAAAAACCGAGCGACTCCTTCTCACGGGCCAGTCGCTCCTGCGCATTCCATTCGCCACAGGGCCCCAGCGCGTCCTCTATATAACTCTCGTCGTTCGCAAAGAGGCCGAACTGGCCCTTTTCGGCATCTTGTGAACTTCGCAGGGCCTTCTCCATGATGCGCTCGAGATTGGCCATTTTTTGCGCGCGATGGCCTGGTAAACCGTCGAACGCACCGGCCTGGATCAGGCTCTCGACCCCACGCCGGTTGACAATCCTCGAACTCACCCGCGAGCAAAAATCGAACATCGTCTTGAATTCCCCGTTCTTTCTCCTCTCTTCGACCACACGGCGGATCGCCTTCGCTCCCACGTTCTTGACCGCGGCCAGGCCGAAGAAGATCTTCCCCCCCTCGACCTTGAACTCCACGTCGCAACAGTTGACGTCCGGCGGCACGATGCCGATGCCCTTGAGGCGCGCGTCGTCGAGCAGAATCATGATACGGTCACTGTCATCCATCTCGCTCGTCAGGTTGGCCGCCACGAACTCGGCCGGGTAATTCGCCTTCAGGAAGGCCGTGCGGACCGAAATGACGGCGTAGGCGGCGCTGTGCGATTTATTGAACCCATAGCGGGCGAATTTTTCCATCAGATCGAAAATCTTGCCGGACTTCTGCTTTGAAATACCGTTTTCCTTTGCGCCGTCCACAAATTTCTTTCGCTGTTCCGCCATCACAGATTGATCCTTCTTGCCCATCGCTTTCCTGAGCAGGTCCGCCTCTCCCAGGCGGAAGCCCGCCATTGCACTGGCCACCCGCATCACCTGTTCCTGGTACAGGATAACCCCGTACGTCTCGCGCAGAATCGGCTCGAGTATCGGGTGGTCGTACACGATCGCTTTTCTTCCATGCTTGCAGTCTACGAACGTACTCACCATGTCGCTTCCCAGCGGACCGGGCCGGTACAAGGCGTTTACCGCGATGATATCGCTGAATGTCTCGGGCTGCAGGTTCTTGAGCAGCTCTCGCATTCCCGCGCTTTCCAGCTGGAAGACGCCGATAGTGTCCGCTCTCCTCAGCAGGTCGAACGCCGCCCCGTCGTCCAGCGGAATCCGCGCGGGATCGATCTTGACGCCGTGGTTCTTTTCGATCGAGCGGACCGCATGCTCGATCACCGTCAGCGTGCGCAGGCCAAGAATGTCGATCTTGAGCAGGC
>JAZGDW010000073.1:0-13652 GCA_036478295.1 Candidatus Krumholzibacteriia bacterium | reverse complement strand
TGCGCACCCAGAAATGTGGGTACGACGAGAGCGGAGGTCGCCGCCGACAGGTCACGAATGACCCGCAATTGCTTCAACTCATTGTCGAGGTCCAGCCCATAACCGCTTTTTATTTCGATGGTTGTGGATCCATAGCTCACACAGCCACGGAGCCGTCGCTCGCTGATGTCGTACAGGGCCCGCTCGTCCATCGACCGCAGGTCGGATACGCTTTTTGCGATTCCCCCGCCCGCTTTCGCGATTTCCGCGTAGGGGACGCCGAGAACGCGTTTCCCGTACTCGTCAAGCCTGGTCGCGGCGAATACGGTGTGGGTATGCGAGTCGACGAAACCCGGCATCACGACCGCGCGGCCCGCGTCGATTTCGCGACAGCCCGGAACCGGCGCGACGGCTCGCTCGAGCGCATCGCTCGGACCCGCGTCCACAACCCGCCCCTCGAATGCCGCCAGGGTGGCGTTGACAACAAGCCCCAGATCGCCCAAGGCCGCACCTCGACGCGGTAGACCGTCACCCTTCAGCGTCAGCAGTTGCCCGCAGTTCCGTACGAGAAGGTCCACGTCCCTCTTCAATTACCGCTCCTCAGTGTATGAACCGTGGTGTCTTCCGGTAGAGCGCCGCCCGAGCCGAAAGCCGGTCGTCTAGTCGTCCCTGAGAAACGGGATTTCGACCCCGTGCTTTCGGGCGTTATCGATGGCCGTTTCGTAGCCAGCGTCCGCGTGTCTTGCAATCCCTATGCCAGGGTCCCCGGTGAGGCATCGCTGTAACTTCTTTGCGCTATCGGAAGTTCCGTCCGCGAGCACCGCCAGGCCGGCGTGTATGGCGAGGCCCATTCCGACCCCCCCGCCGTGATGCACCGACACCCAGGCGGCCCCGTTGACAGCGTTGAGAAGGGCGTTCAAGATCGGCCAGTCCGCCACCGCGTCACTGCCGTCCTTCATGCCCTCCGTTTCGCGGAAAGGACTTGCCACCGATCCGCTGTCGAGATGGTCGCGGCCGATGATAACGGGCGCACGGATCCGTCCTCGCTTGACCAGGTCGTTCAGGGCCAGCCCGAACTCCGCCCGCTCGCCGTACTCGAGCCAGCAGATCCGTGACGGCAGTCCCTGGAACGCCACCCGTTCCCGCGCCATCCGGATCCAGCGTCCCAGCGCTTTCTTGCCGGGAAAGAGCTCGAGGATGAGGTCGTCGCTAGCCGCGATGTCCTGGGGATCGCCGGACAGGGCGGTCCACCTGAACGGACCGCTGCCCCGACAGAACAGGGGACGCACGAACGCGGGAACGAAACCGGGAAACTCGAACGCGTGTTGGTAGCCGGCCTTCAGCGCCTGGCCCCGGATGTTGTTCCCGTAATCGAAAACAACCGCCCCTGCCTTCTGAAAACCGACCATCGCTTCTACGTGCAGGGCTATCGATTGCATGGCCCGGGAGACGTAAGACTCCGGATCCCGCTCCCGGAGCGCGAGCGCGTCCTGGAGCGTCATACCCCCCGGCACGTAGCCATTCAGGGCATCGTGAGCCGACGTCTGGTCGGTGACGATGTCGATCACTTCACCGCGTGAGAGGATATCGGGAAACACCTCGCTGGCGTTTCCGGCGAGACCGATTGACAACGGTTTGCGGTGCTTTCTGGCATCGGTGGCGCGGTCTAGTGCCTCGTCGATGTCGTCGACCATGACGTCGAGATAACGGGTTTCGATCCGCCTCCGGATGTGTTCGGGGTCCACTTCGACGGCGATGCACACGCCACCGTTCATGGTTATCGCGAGCGGTTGCGCCCCCCCCAAACCCCCGAGACCCCCGGTGAGCACCAGCCGCCCCCCCCGCGGCCCGTCCAAATGCGTGTCGGCGCAGGACGTAAACGTCTCGTACGTACCCTGGAGGACGCCTTGAGTACCGATATACATCCAGCTGCCGGCAGTCATCTGGCCGAACATCATCAGGCCCTTGCCCTCCAACTCCCAGAAATGTTCCCACGTCGCCCACTGGGGGACGAGAAGCGAGTTTGCGATGAGTACCCTGGGTGCGCCCGGATGGGTCTCGAAGACGGCAACGGGCTTGCCGGATTGCACGAGAAGCGTCTCGTGGGTCTCGAGCTGTCTGAGCTCGTTGACGATACGCTCGAAACACGCCCAGTTCCTCGCGGCCTTGCCGCTGCCCCCGTAGACGACGAGGTTCTTCGGGTCCTCCGCGACCTCCGGGTCGAGGTTGTTGCACAACATACGCAGGGCGGCCTCTTGCGCCCATCCCTTACAGCTCAGTTTGGTGCCGCGGGGCGCTCGCACTTTCTTGTTCGTCAGGTCGATGGACATCGTCATTCCTCCCGCCGTCGATCGAGCAGCGCCGTTCCTGTGGCACGCTCGACCTCACGCACGAGCGAACCGTCCGAGACGACGGCCTCTACCGTCTGCAAATGGTCGCTGAGAACCGAATCCTGTTCGATAAAGGGCACGCGTCCGCGGATGAACGCGTGCGCGACTTCGGTGCCGCGCCCCGCCTTCAACGGTCGATGATAATCCAGGGCCTGTGCGGCGCACACCAATTCCACCGCCAGTATCTTCTGCACGTTGCTGGAGATCTTCGCCAGCTTCAACGCGGAAATGCTACCCATGCTGACGTGGTCTTCGAAACCGGCCGACGTGGGAATCGAATCGACGGACGCCGGGTGCGCGTAGACCTTGTTCTCACTGACCAGCGACGCCGCCAGGTACTGGGTGACCATTAACCCCGAGTTCAGGCCAGGGTCACGGATCAGGCACTGCGGCAGTTTCTTGCTGTCGTTGTCCAGGAGTTTGTCGGTACGTCTCTCCGAGATGCTCCCCAGCTCACTGTGGGCGATGGCCAGCGCGTCGAGGGCGATGGCCATGTGCTCACCGTGAAAATTCCCTCCCGATACCACGTCCTCTTCATCCACGAATAGAAGCGGATTGTCTGTAACCGCATTGATTTCTCTTGTGACCCATTCCTCCGCCCAGTAAACGGTGTCGAGCACCGCCCCATAAACCTGGGGTGCGCACCGGAACGAATACGGATCCTGCACCCTGTCACAGTCGCGATGCGAGGCGACGATCTCACTCGTCGCGAGCACGTCTCGGAAAGCGGCCGCGACCTGGATCTGGCCGGGGTGGCCCTTCAGCGCGTGGATCCTCTCGTCGAACATCGCATCTGTCGCCTCGTAAGCCTCGATGGACATCGCGGCGGCGATCACCCCTGCCGCAATGTTGCGCCTGCATCGCCGCAGTTCACGAACGGCGTAGGCCGACATGAACTGGGTGCCGTTGATCAACGCCAGCCCCTCCTTGGGTTTGAGGTCGAGCGGCTCCAGCCCGAGCGCGCTCAGTGCGGCTGCCCCATCCATCCGTTCGCCATCGACACACACCGCCCCTTCTCCGATGAGCGGAAGCGCCATGTGGGCGAGCGGTGCCAGGTCGCCGCTTGCGCCTACGGAACCGTACTCAGGCACCGAGGGAATGACCCCGCCGTTGATAAACGCGAGCAGGTGGTCGACAATGGCGAGCGACACGCCCGAGAAGCCGCGCAGGAGCGAGTTGACCCTCAGCAACATCATCAGGCGCACGATGTCGTCGGGGAGGTCATGCCCCATCCCCGTCGCGTGGCTGCGCAAAAGGTTCTTCTGCAGCTGACCCAGTGATTTCTTGTCAATACGCCGGTTCGCGAACGAACCGAATCCAGTGTTGACCCCGTAATGTGCCTTGTCCGACCGGGCGATTTTTTCGCAGAACTCGCCGCCCGCTTGCACGCGCTCGCGCGCGGCTTTGCAAGCCGCCACCCGTACGTCGTCGTCGAGAAAAGTGCCGAGGTCCGACAGAGAGAGGGACTCCCCATCCAGTACGATTTCTTTCATTCGTGCCTTTCTGCGGGCAAATCCGCGCGCGGACAGCCTATCATATCACCGAGGCCGGGGTGATTCCAGCGGGATTTGGTGTTAGAAGCTGCGGTCGAGAATCACGTGGACTTTTGTCTGGCGAAGGGAAAGTTCTTCGCCGACGCCGAAACTAATGTCGATGTTCCCGGCCTTCGATCGTGTACGCAGGCCGAACCCGTAACCGACCTTGAACAGATTGTCCTGGAGGACACCGCCCGTTGCCGATAGTGTTTCCTGGAGGATGTACCCTGTGTCGGCGAACAAGTAGGCGTTCTCATGGCGGCTGCGCCCGATCTCAAGCTCCGACCGCGTGTAGGCCGCCCGGCGGCCGTGAAACTGGTTCTCCCGGTAACCGCGCAGGGTGGATGCACCGCCGAGGTTGAACTGCTCGGACAGTGGGACCAGGTCCTCACCGCTTTCCAGGGTGAATACGTTGGCTTCGTTGGTCAGATGGACATTGCGGCCCACCTCCAGCGCCAGCCTGGCCCGCGCCTCGACAATGTATTGCGATACAGACCCACCGTCGCCGCCGTCGCGACGGTCGAGGTTCTTCTTTGCGTATGTGTGTCGGTTGCGAAATTCGAAAAACGCGCCCCGGCCCGACTTGCCGCGCACGTAGGAGAAACCACCCGCCACGCGCAGCCGCACGGTCTTCGAGATATCGTTGGTACTGAACGTGTTGCGGTCGCCGTACACCGCGAGGTCCACGTTGACAAGGCCGCCCTTCAACCTTGCCACCGGTGCTTCGGTCTCGACCCCTAGAGATTGCCAGGTGTAGAGCGTGTCCAGTCCGATTTGCTCGAGCCGGATGCCGAAGTCGATGCGGCGCCCAAAGAGAAACCTCTGGCGAAAATGCAGCCGCGTCTCCCTGCGTCCCGCACCGTCATTCCGCCAGAAGACGTTCAGGTCCCGCAGGGTTCCTCCGATATTCGCCAGGTCGAGGCGCACCACACCGCTGAGAACCCTGTCCGTAGTTCCCTCCCGGTCGGCGAACCCGAACGCCGCGGAAAACCTGTTGCTCCTGCGTGATTCGACCACACGGATCAGCGCCTCCACGCCGTCACCTTGGGGTGAGAGTCTGATTTCTGGATACGCGACATCCTCGAACAACCCACTGCTGCTCATGCGCAGGTAGGCCTCCTCCAGCTTCTCGCCATCGTAGGGCTCGCCGGCGGCCAGTCCCGAAAGTTTCACGGCAAGCTCTTCGCGCGTCTTTTGCAAACCTTCTACCTTGATGCGCGATACCTTATGGTTACCGCCCTCGACGATGTGGATTGTGAGGTCCACGCGGGAAACGTCCGGATCAAGCTGCAGGCTGTCCATCCACACCTGGGCAAAAGGGAAACCGGCGCCGTCGTAACGCCGCAGCATCTCCTCGATGCCATCCCGCAGCCGGGCGGGGTGAAACGGGCCACCGATCTGCACCCCCAGGGCGTGGCGAATTTCCGGCTCCGGAAAGTGGCTGGCACCCGCGATGCGAACGCGACCGAACCGTGCCACCTCGCCTTCGTCCACAAGCAACACCAGTGTCGAGTCCGCCGTGCGGCGTTCGAGACGGATTGTTGCGGACAGGTATCCCTGCTGGATGTACGCCTGTTGTAAACGCCTGAGCACGACGTCGTCTCTCTCGCGGCCCCAGGCCTGCGGGGGCAGCAGTCTCCGGATGTGGTCGGTCGCGATGTATCGATTGCCGGTTATTTCGACCGCGCGCGCACTGGCGCGGGCCACCGGCGAGGAGCCCGCCAGGAGCGCCACGACGATGCCGGTACGCAGTATCGCCGGTGCGCTAAAAAAAAGCCCGTGTTTCGATTCGAAATTCATTCTCTGTAATCCTGTTTCCGGAGAAGGTTTTCTCGCTTCTTCCCTCGTAGGTCGCCAGCATGGTGATCGCCTTCGATAACTTCAGGTTTGGGGTCAGGCTCCAGCGGTGCGTGGTCCCCTCGTTGGAGAAAAACAGCGGTTTTATCCCCTGCGGTTCCTCCCCCGAAAACCGCGTCACTTCGTAGCGCCCGAAGACGTTGAACGCTTTTGACACGCGCCACACAAATCTCGGCCGGAGTGACAACGCGGTCTCCTCGGCCCCGGATTCACCGTCCTCTTGCCTCTGGAACTCCAGCACCCCGTCGACGGTACTTCCTCCCGACAGGCGCAGGCCCCAGCCAGCGCCTAGCTTCCACGCGGTGGCATCGTAGGTGCTGCCCGTGCCCGTGGGCAGACCTTTGCCCCGGCGGCGGCGGATCTCCCGCGTGACGGCCGCATTGAGCGTCAGCAGCCTCGACATCGACCGGTCCACCCGCACGATCTGCTGCTCGAAGAACCTGTCTTCCTTTATGGAATTGAAACGGTTCTCCTCCTCGTCGTCTCTCTGGTATCGTAGGGTGAGCGAGAGATTCGGATAATCGTCGAGCAGCGACCAGTCCTGCCGGAGCGAAATCACCCCGTTGAGAGTGGCGTCGTCCCGCTGCAGGGCCGAAGGAAAAAACAGGTACACCTTGTAGGCGTCGTCAAAAGTGGTTTCCTCCTTGATACTGAACGCCTGCCGGAGAGAGACGTTTGCTCGCAGCCACGCCAGCAACCCGTCGCCCTTCTGCCATCTGCTTCCTTTCGCAGGCGCCTTGTAGAAGGTGTGAAGCGTGAAATCCACTCGCCGGGTCGGCGTGGTCTGTAGCGTTGGCAGAAAGATCACCGTGTAGGCGCCCCTGCCCTTGCCCACCGGTTCGCCGAGTTCGTTGAAATCTCCCTGTCCCTCTCCCACGAATACGACCGATTTCTCCTGGCTGCGAAACTGGTTCTGACTGATCTCGTAGTCGAAGTTCGACCGCACGCCGATTCGCTGCAGGCGCAAGATCCCCTTGAGCCGCGCCAGGTCGGAAGTCCGCGAACCACCCAACCGGCGATCGTCCTCGATGCGGTGAGAATACTGCAGCTCGGCCTGCAGCACCCCGGTGCCACGGGCGGCGAGCGAACCGCTGAACGTCCGATCACGGCGCGTGTCCACAAAGCCACCGGTGGTATCGGCGAGCTGTTCCGTATTGCGTTCCTCCACCTGAACCGAGAAATTGAAGCGTTCGTACTTTCGTTTTCCCAGCCGGACTACATATCTATCATACGCAATGCCCGTATCCGGCAAGACCGGTGACTGGACGAGGAATTCCTCCGTGGAAAGAACGACCGAAGGCACCACCTGCCAGAAACCGTAGGACAACGACATCGTCCCGTGTTCGCGCGTTCTCTGTTGATTGTCGCCTTCGACGTCCGTGGAGAACACACGGGCGTTCAGACTCCTGTCATCGAGAGACACCAGCGACAACCGTCCCTCCTGTTTGATCCCGTCGAAATTATCCCGGCGGATGCCGGCCAGCTGGTAGTCGACCCTGAGATTTTTGCTCCGAATGAAGGATGTCGTCACCTCGCTTATCACCTCGCGGCCGATGAGCGGGACCCCTTCGAGATTCCAGTCGCGGTAGAAGAACCAGGCCCGCGTCTTCTCCAGGCTGCGGAAGCGGTCGCGGACGGTACTGACGACGCCGGATAGCTCGAGCTTGCCCAACGGCGCAGGGACGTCTCTCAGTACGACGGCGAGCTCGCCCGCGTCACCAATATTGTCTCCGTCGCCGCGCGAAGATAACGTGTTGGCGTCAAAATTGCTGACGTTGTACTGGAGGTCGAAGTCGAATCGCCCCTGGGCCCGGGCGAGCCGCGTGGTGAAGATACTGTGAGATTGCGGCAACGGCAGCTGCCTGCCGATGACGAGGTTGCCCTGCCCCTGACCGGCGAAGCGATAGACGGGCCTGCCGTCGGCGGTAATCCCGTCGAGCACGTAGTCACCCCGGCCCGCGCCGACGTTGACGAAGGCCAGAACAAACGTTCCGGTCGTGTCATCGAATTCGTAGTGGTCCGGAATCCCCGCGAGCGAATCGCCCGGAATCAAGACATACTCACCCTCGCCGGCGCCGACGAGCGTAACACCGTTGGCGATCGCCTGATCGGGCTCGTCGCCCGCCGCCTCGATGACGGAGAGGTCCGCGTCGCTCAGCGTCGTCGAACTCGGCCGGTCCGAGTCGTCCTTCTCACGGGCCACCAGCGTTTGCAATATGAACCCACCGGGCAGTTTCCTCGTGTCCGAGCTACCGAACACCGAGGTCCGGTCGAACTGTTGCTGTGTGAGCTCGAAGTCGACACCGATTTCGGTGTCCGCGGTCACCAGCCGTCTCGGCGTAAAGGTGAGCGTACCCCGGTCGTAATCGATCGTGTAGTCCCGGTTCTGGCCTCTCTGCAAGAGTTCGCCGTCGAAATATACCTTCTCGGTGCCGGCGATAATGACTTCGCCGGCCGCGCGCCCTTGCGGCAGCAGGTCGTAGGGGCCCTGCAGCTGCTCCGTGCCCCGAAAGGTAATGGAACGAAACACACCTTTGGCGGAGCCGGCGGCCGCGCCGAACGTGCTATTGCCGAACGTGGCCTGTCCGGAAGCGCCCTTGAGTTCGCGACGGAACGTCGAGTACTTGGACATATTGTTTTGAAAAGCAAAATCGCCGAGGAGCGCGCTCGCGCGAGGACCGGTAAACTCGACGAAGACCTTGTCGAGATACTCCAGTTCCTGTGTGTTTCCCCGGGGTTGAATGGGCAGGTTATCGTCGGACAGCAGGGCCTTGACCTTGATGGTCGGTGTGAGATTCCCCTCTACTGTCGCGCGCAACGATTGGTCCAGTGACGTGCTCTTGTTCGTGCCCGTGGAGAGGGTTATCGATTTCACACCTCCAAAAACCAGATCGCCCGTCGGATCGAACAGCGATTGCTTCTTTTGCGTGAAAACCGGTTTGGCCGGCGGCGGTCGCTGTGGCGTGTCGGCAAATTCGATCTCACGGATCGCATACACCGAATTGAGCAAAAAGGGCAGGCGCGTATATGACACGGTAATAAGCGCGTCATCCCCCACGCCAACGGTGAATCTGAACACGCCACGCTGGTAGTTTATCTCGTAGAAATCGGTGCTGAACTCTTTGCCGTTCACCACCACCGTCTCGCTTCCCGCCTCGATGAAGACCGAACTGAGGTACACGCGGCCGCCCGCGTCGGCGCCGGCGATCGTATCCGTGACGGAACCCCACGACCTCCAGTCGTAGGATTGGGGCCGCGCGGGAGACACGGCCGCGACAAGGGCGAAGAGGAGAACAGTGAGGCGGATCAACCAGGCGATTGCTGACGAGGGTACGCGAATACGACATCACCTGAACACATAGAGGGAGTTACTCGCGGTATCCGTCACGTAGAGAAGTCCAGTCGGGGCGACGGCCACATCGGTAGGACGGAACTCGGCGACGCCTTGCGGCGAAAGCGATCGGACCAGCCGCCCGGCGGCGTCGAACACGAACACGCGGCCCGCCGCTGGATCGGCGACATAGATATTGCCGGCGGCGTCGGCCACGACCCGCCGGGGTTTCCTCAGGGGGTTGTCCGTGGGATCGGCCGGAATCTGGCCCAGAAAACTCCCGTCGGTATCGAGACGTTGAATCCTGCGGTTGCCCGTGTCGGCGACCAGCAGTTGACCGCGGTCGGTGAACGAAACTCCCTCCGGCGAGTTGAACTGGCCGGGAAACGCGCCGTAGCTACCGAACACAAGCTCGACGTCGAGAAAGCTGTTGAACAATATGATCTGGTGGTTCCGCACGTCGGTGACGGCGATTCTACCCGAAGGGTCGACATCCAGGCCGATCGGGGAGATGCTTCCCTCATCGAACGTCTCGTCGAAATTGATCAACTGGTCACGATACGCCCCGTCCGTGTCGAAGCGCTGCAGCACCCTCCCCACCTCGTCCATGGCGTAGATGAGAAAGCCGCTCAGCTTCACGTCGCTGGGATGAAATCCCGGGCTGTGCGCGGGCCGCTGGAACTCCAGCGCCTGTTTACCAGCCGCGTCGATACGCACCAGCCTTCCCGGAACACCGTCCGCCACCAGCACGTTCCCGTCAAAATCGATGGTAACCGCCAACGGCTCGCCGAGCACGATACCGCCGACCGCGCTGATGGTCATCACCGGTACGACCGCTCCCTCGCCCTGCGGGCTGTCCGTCACCCGAACGACGCGACCGGAGGCGCAGCCGACCAGCAACAGGACGGCCAACGACACCTTGAGGTTCACGATTGCGGACTCGTTCATGGTGCCTCACCACACTTTCAGCAGGCTGGATAGATAGCGGAGACAACTCGGGGTGCGTCAGAATCTGCGAACAATCGAGACTCCGGTTTGAAACTCGCCGCCTGGGTAATACCCGGGCGCGCCGATCTCGATGTGAAAGCCACGCTGCATGGCGCTCTGGCGCTGACTCATCTCCCGGCTTACCTTCACCGCGAAGAACACGGCCACCACGCGGTTGGCGATCGCCGCGGCGACCGCGTAGGTCCGTCGCCGGAAGGCCCTTTTGCTGGCCGCACGCCGCTCCTGGTAGAAGAGCCGAGCGTTCTCGCTGCTCCATGCCCAGGGCTCGAAATCGCCGATGCGATTGCTCAGGTAGTAGTCATGCAGCGTTTGCGAGTCCCCGCCGGGAAAGAATTCGCTCCGGCCTTCGCTCCTTATCTGGGACTCATAATCGTCCGAAGAGTTGAAATCCGTCAAGAGGGCATAGTAATCGTCCGAGTGACCGCTCGACGCGAGCCCGGCAAACTGGACCGCGTAATCCTTGTATGCGTCTTCCCGCAGGCGGCCCTGGACCTCAAAAGCGACGAACGAGGTCCACACCGCACCCTCAGCCACGTAGAACATCCGGGCCATACCGGCCCTTCCCAGGTAGCGATGTCCCAGTCCCGGTAGGGCGAGTGAATACAGGATCGCTCGGCCGATGGACTTGTTCTCTCCGCCGTCCGATCCGGGAAGCATCTGCACCGCGCCCGGCGCCGGCTCGCGTGGTTCCTCCGCCGCATAGTCCATGGAGGGCGCCCGCCGCAGCGTGAACGCCGCACCCGGCGCCGGCAACACAGCGAGCAACAGCATGACGCTAAGAGTTTTTCGAATCAGATTCATCGAAATCGATACTCGAACGCTATTTCGCCGGAGGCAAGACCCGTCGACCTTGCCGTCAACGAATAGCGCCTGGACGGCGCGGCCGAGGCGTCTGTCGCGGCATCACGGCTTCTGACCATGATAACCGTCTCAACCAGCGAGAAGACCCGCGCCGCTATACTCAAATAGATGAAACGGTCGGCCCTGTCCAGCTGGTCGTTGCTCCGGTTGCGGATGCTCCGGTACTCGTCGCGGAGCGCCGTGTCCATTTGCTGCGGACTGGCGGCACGATTCCAATCCTCCCAACCGGAGATGAACCAGTTGTATTTTCCGATATTCTCGTAATAGTTGCGCTTCTCGTCCGCCTTCGCCGAGTAACTATGGTACGGCGGCCAGACGCCCTGGTATGCGGCGCTCTGTCCGAACGAGTCCAGCTCCGCAAAGGTCACCAGGGTTGGGTCGCCAGGTATCATCTGGGTGGCGACGTGCTCGCGGATGAAACGATCGTGATCCCAGTGCTTGTCCGCGAATGCTTCGAATTCCACGCGGCTGTCCAGACCCCGGTTGCGGTTGATCGAGTAACCGGTCCATGCCGTCGCCTCGGCGACGACGAGAGCGGCGCCCCTCTTGTACGCCCCCAGCGAAATCTCCCCCGTTCCGGGGAGAACCAGCGAGTAAAAAACGGGCAGGTACTTTCGCCATCCCCGTCGAGCGTCCTGGCCGGCAACGACCAGCACCTGGAGACTCCCGCCGGCGAGGCGCGGAAGCTCAGGCGCGATCGCCGGTGGGTCACTGGCGAATTCCGGCCTCAGCCCGGCGCCGCTCGCGTGGACCGCTAGGTACGGTGGAATCGCCTCACCGGCCATCACCGTACCCAAAGCGGCTTCGCCGGCGGCCTCCACGCGGGGCACGAACATCCCCGACGGGCCCGGCAGACAAACCGAAATCACGAGAGAGAAAAGGATCCAGTTTCGCACGTCTGACCTTGGGAATCGCAATCGTTCAAAGTGGGCGCGTATACCAGGGGAGAATCGACTTAGAACGAGACCACAACCGACCAACGGTGGACTCGGTCCAGAGTCTGGGCCTGCGGCACGTTGGCGTAGTCGAACGCCACCTTCTCCTTATAAATAAAGCCGAGGCCGTATGTGGGGTCTTTAAAATCTCCGTCCTGATCGTAAATATAACCAAGACGGCCGACGAGAAGGTCGATATAGCGATACTCGGTTCCTACATGGTAGATCTCACTCCGGCGCGTTCTCGTCTCGCTGTCGATAAGCCACACGAGACTCTGCTCGATGTCGAAAGTAACCAGCAGGTTGTTGACTTCGTCCGTAATCGCCGTGTAGGCGACGCCTGCCCGAAAGGTGAACGGCAGCGGATCGCTTTGCTCCTGGTCGATGAACGAAATGTCGGGACCGAGGTTAGTGATCGCCGTACCAAAAGAGAGCCTGTAGTTCGGCAGCTTCCACAACAAGCCGGCATCGACCGCCACCGAAGAGGCAGAACCCTCCCGGTTTTCCACGGTGAATTCCGCCGGTGCGAGGTCGACGTGAATGAACTTGCCGGTCAACCCGACACCAAGGTTATTCGTCAGGGGGACCGCGAAGCTCGCCATCAACGTTCCCTCCCAGGCCTTGAACGTGCCCAGGAATACGTTCCCCGTCGACGTCGCCGTCTGGTCACCGTACGTCAAGTACACGATACCGAAACTCAGCGTACCGAAATTTGATAAGCGGTTGGTGTATCCGAGATACTCGTAGTATACGTCCGGAGCCAGGTCCGGCACGAGCTGGCTGTGCATGAGCGCGAGGTTCTGGCCCTGGACAAACGCCAGGCCCCCGGGGTTCCACCATACCGCCGTTGCGTCGTCGGCGAGCGCAACGAAACTTTCGCCCATTCCGTTGGCGCGGGCTCCGGGCGGAATGAGTAGCGATGGCACACCGGCTTCCCCCACCGCAAAAGCCGATGTGGAAACCAGAAGCAATATCAAGCCGATACTAGCCAAGAGCTTGCAGCGCATAAGCTTAGTCCTCCTCAATTTGTAGTAATATAATACACCTTTTTACCAGTTGGGTCAAGGTCTTACGCGACCGGCTGCGGTGGCTACTCGATCTTGACCACCTTGCCGCGCAGCACCTGCGGCGGCCGGTTCACACCAACAAAATCCACCCGGGCGACATAAAGATAGGTACCGTTGGCGATAGTGTCGCCGGAAAAGTCCCGTCCGTCCCACAGGATCCAGGCCTCTCCCGCATCCCGTGTCGCGTCGAGCGTCCGTATGCGTTTGCCGGACACGGTGAAGATCTCGAGGCGGATACGAGCCTGCCCCGTCAAATTCATGAGAAAATAAGTGGATGATTCAAAAGGGTTTGGGTAATTGAGTACCACCTCGGCACTGAAGTCCTGCGAATCTGTTACGACGAAGTCGAGCGTATCCAGGCGTGTCAACCCGAACGTGTCGCTCACTTTGAACATTGCCCGGTGCTCGCCCACGGACAGGCCCGGCAGCGGAAACAGCAGCGTACCGGCTGTGTCCAGCCCGCCATGGTCAAACTCGAAAAACGCGGTGACGTCGACGGGCAGGTTGGAACGATCGAATACCAGCGCGATCTTGCCCTCCGGGCTGGTGCTGAGGATGTTGATGCCGTCGGCATCGCGGATCCGCGCCCGGAGAACGGCGCCGGGCTTGACCGTGCTCCCGCCCCCTAGAAACCCGAGTTCGACCCTGGGAGCCCCGTCTGCGGGCAGCAACGCCGTTGTATCTCCCGG
>JAZGDW010000072.1:0-12827 GCA_036478295.1 Candidatus Krumholzibacteriia bacterium | reverse complement strand
CCAGGGCACCTACGTCAAGATTACCAACGTACACGCGGGCATCTACATGTACGACCTGTCGAAGGATCCGGCCGAACGAAGCAACATCTATTCGGACAGCAACCCCAAGGCAAAGGAACTCCTCGTCATGCTCGCCAAGCACTTCTCCACCGAGCCCGCGCGGGCGCAGGAAGTCCGTGTCGACGACACACTCAGGGAAAAACTCCGCAGCCTCGGTTATATCCGGTAGTCACGGGTAGCGACTCGTGGACGGCCGCGGCGATTGACGCGGGAATTGCCCCCGGCGGTTGAGCCGGTACGAGTGGGCCGCGCCGCTAGCGGTGCCTGCTCCAATCGCCCGTCACTGCGCCAGTCGCGGCTGGTTCAATCGTCCGTCACTGCGCCAGCCGCGTCTGGTTCAATCGCCCGTCACTGCGCCAGTCGCGGCGGCGGTGTGGCGGAATTGTACTGACATTTCTCCGAACCCCTGATAAGTTGGGCGTATGTCGATAACGTTTGAACTCCAGCACACCAGCGGTGACGCGCGGGCCGGGCTATTGAGAACGGATCACGGCGACGTCGCCACGCCGGTTTTCATGCCAGTCGGCACGCAGGCGGCGGTCAAGGCGGTAACCCCGCAGATGCTGCACGACGTTGGTGCGCAGATCGTTCTTGCCAACGCCTATCACCTGGTGCTGCGCCCCGGCACGGACCTGGTGGCCAGCGCGGGAGGCCTGCACCGTTTCATGTCGTGGGACAAACCAATTCTCACCGACAGCGGCGGTTTCCAGGTACTCAGCCTGGCCGACCTGCGCAAGGTCAACGATGACGGCATTACGTTTCGTTCACACGTAGATGGACAGCTCTACCATTTCACGCCGGAGCGCGCCGTTGTGGACCAGGCTACGCTGGGCGCCGATATCATCATGAGTTTCGACTACTGCACGGCTCATCCATGTGACCGCAGCGAGGCCGAACGCGCGGTCGATCTGACCAGCGACTGGGCGAGAAAAGGCAGCCGCGTGTACGGTACGCGTTTCGAAATGAACGGATATGAAAGGATACTGTTCGGTATCGTCCAGGGATCGACCTATCCGGACCTGCGGGAGCGGTCGCTGCGCGACCTGTGCGAAATCGATTTTCCCGGATACGCCATCGGCGGCCTGGCCGTCGGTGAGGACCGTGAACGCACATGGGAAATGACTGAGCGCGTGACGGCGGAGCTGCCGGAGGGGCGGCCGCGTTATCTCATGGGGATGGGAACGCCGCTCGACCTGGTCGAAGGAGTGGCGCGCGGCGTCGATATGTTCGACTGTGTCATGCCGACACGCAACGCGCGCAACGGGAGCGTCTTTACGCGCTTCGGCAAGATCGCGCTGCGTAATTCCGTGCATACTCGCGGGCTCGTTCCGCTCGACGAGACCTGCGATTGTTATACATGCCGTAATTTCACAAGGGCGTATCTCCGCCACCTGTTTCAGGCGAGGGAGATGCTGGGCCCGACGCTCGCCACTATTCACAACCTCCGATTTTATTTCCGGATCATGTCGGAGATGCGCGAGGCGATCGAGCAAGATACGTTCGAGAAATGGCGGAGCGGTTTCATTGCTGATTACTTGACCGAGGACATGAACGGCGCGAGGAGTGCCTAGCCGTAAGGAGATACAATGAATTGGTTGACAGTAGCAACCGGGGGTACGGGGGGCCAGGGTGGACCGCAGTTCGGGTTCATGTTCGTGATCCTTGCGACCTTCGCCATTTTCTATTTCATATTGATCCGGCCGCAGCAAAAAAAGCAGAAGCAGTTGCAAAAGACGATCGAATCGATAAAGAAAGGCGATCGTGTCATGACCACCGGTGGCATATTTGGCACCGTTGCCGGCATCAAGGACAACGTACTGGTGTTGAAGATCGCGGACGATGTGAAGATCGAGCTGCTCAAAACGGCCGTCGCGTCGGTGATTGCAAAAAACAGCTGATGTTTCGCCCTCTGCCGGACGGAATGTCACGGTCGAGGTCGTGGCGATGAAAAAGCTCGAGTTACGATACTACCCCGATCCCATCTTGAGAGAGACCTCGGATCTCGTCGAATGGTTCGACCGCGATCTGGGCGAACTGGCCGCGGGCATGATCGCCACGATGCGACGCGAGAACGGAATCGGCCTGGCCGCGCCACAGGTCGGGCTGACCAAACGTCTCATTGTGGTGCTGCAAATGAAAACACCGGAGGACACGGAAGCCGAACCGCTGGTCCTGGTCAATCCGAGGGTCGTTTCAACCAGCGGTGCGCTGTGGTCCCACGAAGAAGGATGTCTCAGTATCCCGGGGGTCATCGCGGCGGTACGGCGACGGAGACAGGTAGGGGTGGAATACCAGGACCTCAAAGGCGAGATTCATCAGTTGGTGGACCGGTCGATGCTGGGACGCATATTGCTGCACGAAATCGACCATCTCGACGGCAATCTGTTCATCGATTATCTCTCCAGCGCGCAAAAGAGCCTCATAAAATCCGAACTGAAAGACCTCGCTAACGGCAAACGCCCGTCGTGATTCTGCGGAGTTCCCAATTGGCGAATCCAACCACAAGAGTTGTGTTCATGGGCAGTCCGGACTTCGCCGTCCCGACGCTGGAGGCGCTGGCTGCCAGTGATGCGTTTGGCGTCGTACGGGTGGTGACCCAACCGGACCGCCCAAAGGGCAGGGGCAAAAAGCTCGCCGCGACCGCCGTCAAGAGCTACGCGGTGGCCCATGGCCTGCCGGTCATGGAGATGTCGCGGGGCAACTATGGCGAAATTGTCGAGGCGCTAAGCGAACTCGAGCCGGGTTTCATCGTCGTTGCGGCCTTCGGTGTGATATTGAAACGGGATCTGCTGTCGCTGCCGTCGTACGGGTGCATCAATCTTCACGCGTCACTCTTGCCCCGGCACCGCGGTGTATCTCCCATCCAGGCGTCATTGCTCGCTGGAGACGCGGTAACAGGGTGTACGACGATGCGGATGGACGAGGGAATCGACACCGGCGATTTGTTGCACTCCGCGTCGACGCCGATTGCCGACGCGGACACGGCGGGTTCATTGGAAAAACGGCTCGCCGACCTCGGCGCCGCGCTGGTGCTGCAAACCCTCTCGGGTATCCTCAGCGGTGAAATCCACGGCGAGAAGCAGGACGAGGCGCTCGCCAATTATACGAAGAAGATCCGCAAGGAACACGGGCGCATCGACTGGAGCCGCGACGCCGTCGAAATCTGGCGCCAGGTGCGGGCGATGTCGCCGTCGCCCAGCGCCCACACCGAGTACGGCGGCAAGCGGCTCATAGTGCTCGAGAGCACCGCAGGCCCGGGGGGATCGGCGCCGGGTGTGGTCGCTTCGGTGAAGCCGCTCTGCGTGGGGACCGGCCGCGGAGTCCTGGAGCTCGTCTCCTTAAAACCCGCGGGTGGCAAGGCGATGAGCGCGAGTGCGTTCGTGTCGGGATACGGCGTGACGAAGGGTGAAAAGCTGGGATGAGAACGGACCGATCTCCGAAAAAACGTTGGACGCAGGCCGCCGTCCCGTTTGTATAATACCGTGGCCCATGGCCCGATGCGCGGGAGACCCCCGGCGACATGGGGGGCCGGAGAAACAGGTTATGAAATTTCGCTTGCTCGGTCTTGTTTTGCTCGCCACGGTCGGCATCTTTGTGTTCGGTGCGTTGGTCATAAACTTCGTGGTGATGCCGCTGGCCGTCCACCAGCGCAACAGTGTCATCGTCCCCGATGTGCGGGCGGAGAACAAGGAGCAGGCGGAGAGATCAGTGGAGCGCGTGTCCCTGCGCTTCCGGGTGGACCGTAGTGAGTACCACCCCGATGTTCCCGACGGACATATCATCTCCCAGCGACCGCGGGCGAACGACAGCGTCAAGGAAGGGCGAACCGTTTCCGTGGTGGTGAGCCTCGGTCCCAAGACCCAGCGGGTCCCCGAGCTGAAAAACATGACGCTTCGCCAGGGACGCCTCGTTCTCAACCGGCAAAAACTGGCCGCCGGGCGCATCGCCCGGGTGCTGCGGGCAGGCGACTCGCGCGAGACGGTGATCGCCTGTGCGCCGAACGCCGGGCGGCAGGTTGAAGAGGGTACGGAAATCGATTTGCTGGTCGGGGTCGGGGGCCGGCCGAAACAGTACATGATGCCCGACCTCGAAGGCCAGGACCTGCTCTTCATCCGTGACAAGCTGGAAAGTTCGGGTTTCCGCGTCAGCAACGTGCGGTACGAGTCACGGCGTGACGTGTACCCAAACACCATTGTGGACCAATCACCCCGGCCGGGCGTTATGATCCGAGAAGGAGACTCGATTGAGCTGGTCGCAGCTGGTTCCGAATAGCGCGGGCCAAAGCCACGAGACGGCGGTGGCACCGAGCGTGCTATCGGCGGATTTTTCTCGTCTGGAACAAGAGATAAGGGCGGTGGAGGCAGCCGGCGCGGACCTCCTGCACCTCGATGTGATGGACGGCCATTTTGTTCCGAACCTGACGTTCGGCCCGTTCATCGTGGGCGCGATCCGTCGCCTGACCGACCTGGCGCTCGACACCCACCTGATGATCGAAAATCCCGATCGCTACATCGAACCGTTTATCGACGCCGGTTCCGATATCGTCACCATTCACGTAGAGGCGAGCAGCGATGTGCGGCGTGATCTCAAGATGATAAGAGATCGCGGCAGGAAATGCGGCCTAACACTGAACCCGGATACGCCGATCGAACGCGTGGTGGACTATCTGGGTGAGCTGGACCTCTTTCTGGTGATGAGTGTGTTCCCGGGCTTCGGTGGCCAATCGTTCATCGCGGACGTTCTGGCGAAAGTCGACGCGGCACGTGAACTGCGTGAAAAGCACGGGTTCCATTTCGCCATCGAGATCGACGGCGGAATCACGCTCGACACCGCGACCGCCGCCCGCGACGCCGGCGCCGAGGTCCTCGTCGCCGGGACTTCCGTGTTCAAGAGCGCCGACTACGCCGCAACCATCCAGGGGCTTCGTGGCGGCGCCTGAGGCAACCCTGCCCCCAACCGTAACCCCAAGGCGCGTAACGAGTTTTTGGACTTGCAAAACTTCCCACAATCTGATAAATTTCATTTTCTGAACAAGTTGCGAATCTTTATTTATGAGCAAATTGCGTATCTGCTAACCTGCTTTCACTCAATCAGTTGCAAAGAGTAACTTCCCGAGGTTGATTGGAAACCGGACAGGTATGTTTACCGACCTGACCCAGAAGCTCGACGGGATTTTTGCCCGACTCCGTAACCGGGGCAAGATTTCGGAAAAAGACATTGCGGCGACAGCCCGCGAGGTGCGGCGGGCGCTGCTCGAAGCGGACGTCAACTTTCGGGTGGTCAAGGACTTCGTGGCGCGTCTCGAGGAGCGGGCGTGCGGCGAAGCAGTGATCAAGAGTTTTACGCCCGCGCAGCGGATCATCAAGATCGTGCACGAGGAGCTGACCGGCCTCCTTGGCGGAGAAGCGGTGCCGTTCGCGCTACAGGGTGCAGAAGCCAACGTTATGGTGGTGGGCCTGCAGGGATCGGGCAAGACGACGTTCGCGGCCAAGCTCGGTGCCTTCTTGAAGAAGAAGGGGCGGAAGCCGCTCCTCGTAGCGCTGGACGTTTACCGGCCTGCGGCCACCGAGCAGCTCGAAGTTCTCGGACGACAGATCGACGTTCCGGTGGCGCGCGGTGAGGCAGGGGAGAAAGACGTCGCAAGAATATACAGCGGTGCTCGCACGACGGCGCGCGAGCTCATGTGCGACACGCTGATCCTGGATACAGCGGGCCGCCTGCACGCCGACGACGAGATGATGAGAGAGCTCGAGGAGCTGAAGAAGCTCGCTGCGCCGCAGGAGGTGCTCCTCGTCCTCGACAGCATGACCGGGCAAGAAGCGGTCAACGTCGCAAAATCATTTCGCGAACGACTCGATTTCAGCGGGCTAGTCCTGACCAAACTCGACGGTGACGCGCGAGGCGGAGCGGCGCTTTCGGTGACGGCCGCGAGCGGCGCGCGGATTCGTTTCGCCAGTGTGGGCGAGAAGCTCGGCGACCTGGAGATCTTTCATCCCGATCGCATGGCGGGCCGCATTCTCGGGATGGGTGACATGCTGTCGCTGATCGAGAAGACGCAAGACGGTATCGATCTCGAGAGGGTACAGGAACTCGAAAAGCGGCTGCGCGAGCAGACGTTTACGCTCTCCGATTTTCTCGGGGAGCTGAAACGACTCAAGAAAATGGGGCCGCTGGATGAGATGCTGAAGATGATTCCCGGTTTTTCGAAGGCGGCCGTGAAGGGACTCAAAGTCGACGGCCGCCAGTTTGGAGAGGCCGAGGCGATCATCAATTCAATGACGGTCGAGGAACGGGAGCGCCCGAACTTGATCGATGGCAGCCGCAGAAAGCGCATCGCCCGCGGAAGCGGTACCAGCGTGCAGGCGGTCAACCGGTTGCTCAAACAGTTTCAAGAGATGAAGAAGATGATGAAAATGTTTGGTAAATTCAGCGGTAAGAAAACAAAAATGCCGTTCGCGCCTTTTTAGCAGCGAAAACAGTATTCGTAGCCCAGGCGAGGTTTTAAGCACACGTTGGAGGTATTCTTTTGGCGGTTAAGATCAGACTCAAACGGATGGGATCGAAGAAACGCCCATTCTACCGTATCATAGCGGCAGACTCGCGCATGCCGCGGGACGGACGTTTCATAGAGACCCTTGGGTACTACAACCCGATCCTGAACCCGGCCGAGATTCACATCGACGAAGAATTGGTTTTCAAGTGGTTCGAGCGCGGGGCGGTGCCGACGACGAGCACCGCGAGTCTGCTGAGGCAGGTTGGGTGCCTGCAGAAGTGGAAGCTCATGAAGCAGGGTATCACCGGCGACGCGCTGCAAACGCGGGTCGAAGCCATCAAAGCGCAGCGGCTGGCGGCGCGCGACCGGCGGGAGAAGAAACGACAGGCCACCCTTTCCGCCAAGGCGACGGCGAAGGCGGCGACCGCCGCCGAAGCTGCTGAGGCCGGTGAGACCGCCGCTGCAAAGACCAAGGCAGAGGCACCTGCAGAAACGGTGAAGGTGCAAGAGCCGGCGCCAGCAGAGAAAAAAACAGCTGAGGCTGGTGAGACCGCCGCTGCAAAAACCAAGGCAGAGCCGCCTGCGGAACCAGCGAAGGTGCAAGAGCCAGCGCCAGCAGAGGAAAAAGCAGTGGAGGCCGACGAGACCGCAGCTGCAAAGACCAAGGCAGAACCGCCCTCGGAAACGGCGAAGGTGCAAGAGCCAGCGCCAGCAAAGGAAAAAGCGGTTGAGGCCGAGCCGGCCCCCGACGAGAAAGTAACCGAGGCCGAGGCGGACGCTGCACCGGTAGACACCGGCGCGGGATCCGAGGGCGAGACGCACGCCGACGAGCCGCCGGCGGAAGAGCCCAAAAAGTCTTGACCGGTTAGCAACGTGTCCACACATACGCAAAGGTTGGGCCATGGCTGAAGTAAACAGAGCAACGATCCGAGAGCTCATCGAGTTTGTCGCCACGTCGCTGGTCGACGAGCGCAAAGGCGTCAAGGTCAAAGAGTCCAAGAAAGAGAATTACACGGTGATGGAACTGTCGGTGGGGCAGGCCGACCTTGGAAAGGTCATCGGCAAGAACGGGCAGACGGCTCGGGCAATCCGCACCCTGGTCAACGCGGCGGCGTCGAAAGCCGGCGAGAAGATTATTTTTGAAATCAAGGAATGAGTGTACAGGAGATGGCCGATATTTTCCTGGGCCGGATCGTGAAGCCCTTCGGTATCCACGGTGAATTGAAGTTCCACCCCTCCGACGATTTCTGGGAGGAGGTGCTCGGGTCGCGTCACCTGAAGGTGCACTGGCATACGAACGGCAAGCAAGAGGAGCGCCCCCTTGTCATCGACCGGTCGCGACCGCACGGCAGAAACTACGTAGTGAAGGTAAAGGGTGTAGAGGATCGCAACGCCGCCGAGGACATGGTGGGCGGCAGGGTGTTCATCGCAGAGGACAGCCTGGACGTCGCGCCGCCGAACAGGTTGTTGCCATACCAGGTCGTGGGCATGACGGTAAAGAACGAAGACGACGAAGTGCTCGGAGAGGTCGCTTCGGTGATCTACTCGTCGGCGCACGACGTCTATGAGGTGAAGGGGAAACAAGCTGTATTTATGGTGCCGGCCGTGTCCGAATTCGTTGTGTCGGTGGACAGGGAACGGCGGGAAATCGTGATCAGGCCGATACCCGGTCTCTGTGGGGACTAAGGAATGAAGATCAACGTTGTCACGATATTTCCGGATGCGATGGAGACCATTCTGTCGATGGGCATGCTGGGTGTCGCGAAAAAGAAATCGCTGGTCGAGTACACCGTTACCAACCCCAGAGATTTTACCACTGATACGCACCGCAAGGTTGACGACGAACCCTACGGCGGTGGCGGCGGCATGGTGCTGATGGTCCCGCCGCTGGTCGAAGCGGTGGAGCGGCTCGGGGTGTCCGAGGGCAGTCCGGTCATCCTGCTGAGTCCGGCGGGAAAGCGCTTCGATCAGGCCATGGCTCGGAGATACGCCGGTGAGAAGGAATTGACCTTCATATGCGGCCGTTACAAGGGTGTTGACGAGCGGGTTCGTGACCTGGTCGCGACCGAGGAGGTGTCGATCGGCGATTTTGTCCTGAGCGGTGGAGAGCTGGCAGCGGGCGCCTGTGTGGAATCCATCGTCAGGCTCCTCGACAACGTGCTGCAAAACGACGAGTCGCGCGACACGGATTCTTTTGAAGAGAGGCGCGCGCATCTTCTTGACTGTGTCTATTACACGCGTCCCGCGGAGTATCGCGGACACCGCGTTCCGGAAGTCTTGCTGTCAGGTAATCATAAAGAAATAGAAAACTGGAGAAAAGAATCCTCTTTGAAGCGGACCCAGGAAATGAGACCCGACCTCTTAGAAGGAAAGAATTGATACTCAAGAAACCAGGGAGGGCCGCAAGTGGACAGGCTTGACAAAATAGAACGAAAAATGTTGAAGGACGGCGAGCACGATTTTTGCGTCGGGGATACCATTCGCGTTCTGGTCCGCGTGGTAGAGGGCGACAAGGAGCGCGAACAGGCTTTCCAGGGCGTGGTGCTGCAGCGCCGGGGAGGCGGCGCCCGTGAGACGTTTACGGTCCGCAAGATCAGCTCCGGGATCGGGGTGGAACGCATTTTCCCCTTGCATTCTCCGAATATCAAATCCATAAAGGTTATGCGCAGAGGTAAGGTTCGACGTGCGAAACTTTATTATCTGAGGGACCTTGTCGGAAAAGCGGCCCGCATCACCGAAAAGAAAACGCCGCGCGGCAAATAAGCCGCTCGACCGGGAAGCCCTGTACCTACGGTTGGAGAGGTTTGACCGCGAGCTGGACCCGGCCGGTGGCCGCCTGGCTGGCATCGACGAGGTGGGTAGGGGAGCTCTCGCCGGTCCGGTTGTGGCCGCCGCCGTCATCCTGCCGCGTAGCTCCCGCCTGCTGGGCGTGAACGATTCCAAGGCACTGACGGAGGACGAGCGGGAGGCGCTGTTTCAGGAGATCGTTCTCACGGCGCGTGCCATCGGCATTTCCTTCAACCACCCCATCGCCATCGACCGCGACAATATCCTGAACGCGACTCTGATAACCATGGCGAGGGCGTACGGCAACCTGGGCGCTGGTGTGGACCTGGTGCTGATCGACGGCAGGGACAGTATCGATATCCAAACCCGGGTGGTGCCGGTGATCGGCGGCGACGGTAAGAGCCTCTCCATCGCCGCCGCCTCGATCGTCGCCAAGGTGGCGCGGGACCGGGCCATGCGCAGGCTGCACAACAGTCACCCGGCCTATAACTTCAACAATAACAAGGGGTACGGGACTCGGGAGCATCTGGACGCGATACGCAAGCACGGCGTCACACCGCTGCATCGCCGTAGTTACCGGATAAAGGCGGTTGAAAAATCGCCGAGACTGTTTTAATTGTCTATAGGGACCGTGTCGGGACGGGAAAGGGGTGCGGTTGTGAACACGCGGGAAATCGGTGAATTGGGCGAGCGCATCGCCGAGTCCTTTCTGCGGTTGAAAGGATACGTGATTCTCCGCCGCAATTATCGGTTCGCCGGGCGCGAGATCGATTTGCTGGTGCGGAGAGGGTCGCGTCTGGTCGCCGTCGAAGTCAAGCTTCGAAGGGGCGACCGTTTTGGCAGGGCCGTCGAAGCGGTGGACCGCCGCAAGGTGGCGCGGCTGCAGACGGCGCTGTCCGGAGCCATACGGAACAGTGGTGAATCCCTCGAGCCGCAGGTTGACCTCGTGGTCATCGATCTGCCGCCGACGCTGGAAGGGATGACCCTGCAGCATATCGAAGCTATTTACTGATCTGGGACCCCACGCGGAATCGACAGGATAATCAGGAGGGTTTTTTAGGATGAAAAAGGTACTCATCACCGTCGCGGTGGTTTGTCTGGCCGCTGTCGGATGCTCAAAGCTCAAAAGTGTGGCCAAGGTTTATGACAAAATGGTTTCTAAGGACATCTCGCTGGAGGACCAGAAGATGTTGACGGAGAAATACCAGGGCCGGAAGGCCTGGACGAGAACGATGCTGGAAGACTTGACGGAAAGGGAGATCCCCGGGGAAGCGAAAAAGCAGATTGTGTTAAGGGACAGCAAGATCGAAATTGTGGACATCAACTTTGCGTACAATGGTGCGGTCACCGTTATGGATCGGAAGCGCAAGAAGATTGTGCATGCCCTGAAGATTGAAACACCACTGACCGTTGAGAAGATAGAAGACCGGCTGGGTGAACTCATGTGGTTCAAATCACCCATGCTGCGACAAGTAGACTACATCCGTGCCTGGGGCAAGCGAGCCGCGCGCGCGGTAATCAATCACGAGATCTTCATCGGTATGCCCGTTGACGCCGCGCTCGAATCATGGGGGATTCCCACCGAAATCCGCAGCAACGACATCGGTTCCGAGGGCGACACCGAAGAGCAGTGGGCATACCGGCAGAGCAAGCGGCCGAAGTACATCTACGTGCGGCTGCCCAAGGGCATTGTCACCAAGTGGGAGGAATAGCCCGCTTGGAAGAAAACACCGGCTGTGGTATGCTTCCCCGCAAAGGGGGCAAGGATTATGACCAGCCCGCGTGCGATCGCCCTTCCGATTCTCCTGGCACTCCTTGTTTCACCTGTTCCTTCGCGAACCCACTCCGCCGAAACAGGACGATCAGCCAGGATACTGCAAGCGTCCGATAAGCCACGTAACCCGTCCGCGCGGCGTGCGCACGGTTCTGCAACCCCCGCTCGTGACGTCCCGGCACGGTCCCGAGCGCCCTATCAACTCCAGATCAAGTCAAATACGACCGACCGGCCCCTACCGGCTCAGGGGATGTCTCAGGCGCCTTCGGCAGTGGTCGATACCTTCATCCTCGCCTTTTTCTCATTCGACTCGGGGGGCGCGCCGGATCCACAGGGCTGGTTCCCCGTGGATCGCACCTTCCAGGATACGTTCTTTCATGTAGATGATTTCGCGGGGCTGCCCGGCTACGCACCGCTCGAGGGGAGCCGGTCGATGTGGTGCGGCGTTCGCCCGTCGCCGTCTGTCGGCTTCTGCAATTGGGCGACGCTACCGGGGTACGGAAACAACTGGCGGCAGTTTTTTGAGTCCGTCGACTTTCCGGTTCAAGGTAACGTCACCCTCTCCTACAAAGTGTTCTGGAACTCCGAGCCCTGCGAGGGGGATCAAGGACAGGTGTCATACTCGCGGGACAGTGGGCAGAACTGGGTGCAGCTACCAGCCGACAGCGCCGCCCCGAATTGCACGCCCAACGTGTACGATTGGGGTCCCGACAGCCTGGTCGAGAGTTTCACAATACCCGGATCGGGGTCCTCCACCATCCGCGTTCGATTCGCGTTTGTTTCCGACGGGACGTGGTCGGACGAAGATGGGCTGTGGCCCACTGACGGGGCCATCATGGTGGACAGCATCACCGTCGCGGACTCGCTCGGTGTCGTCGACTTTCAGGATTTTGAGGCGGAGCCGCTCGGCGCACACCAGACGAACGACGGCCACTGGCAGGCGCGCTCGGCACAATCCTTTGGGTTGGATTTCGTCGATTTGTTTCCCGGTACGGGGTTCGTGCAGGACGGCTGTACCTTCAACGGCACCAACGCATGGGGTTTCTTCGCGGGCTCTATGGATAACTACGCCTGCGGCGGCCACCCCGAGCAAGCGGCGGTACCCATGAGCCCCTTCAGGGGACAGCCGTGGCCCCTCAGCAGCCTTTATATGACCAACGAGGTCTGGTCGCCGTTCATCGACTGGACTCAGGATGTAGACGGCAGGCCGGTACCGGCGACGGCGACGAGCGCGTTCCTGGATTTCGACGTCTACCGGGACCTGCCATTGAACAACCTCGTCTTCTACCTGTGGCACGTTCGCGGTGTCACGGGCGGCTGCCCATCCACGCCGTGGTCGAGCGACAATCTGGCATACTGGGGCGACCAGACGGACTGGTTCCACCACCGGGAGCAGGTGGCCGATAACGTCGGCGCCAACCCGACCGAAGTCCAGGTGGCGCTGCAGGCGTGGGACGCCTGTGGGGTCTGGTGCAATCTTTTCGGCAACGGTCTTTGCCACAGTCACGCGCCGCTCTTTGACAACGTCCGGCTGGTGAGGGTGAACACCACGGGTCCGTTGTGGGGGGTGAGCAGCAGCGGTCTGTTCCAGGACAACTTCGCGGCGGACGGCACCAAGACGGGGACGGTACGCATCGACGTGGCCCTGGACGTTGCCGTGACCGGGGACCCCAAGGTCGTCCCCGGCGACCGGGCGGCGGCGACGGTGACGGC
>JAZGDW010000071.1:0-18471 GCA_036478295.1 Candidatus Krumholzibacteriia bacterium | reverse complement strand
AGATAGAACCCGTGCTCGCCAACCAAGCTCAGGAACGTAAGGGCGGCTGCTGCGCCAACCACGGCGGGCTGCAAGCGCCGGTTCCACAGAGTTTGTCGTGTCTGACCGGTCATCGGCAAGTGGTCCATTTCGATTAGAATCAATGATTTAACACACACCGTTCCTCACGGCCACACCAAAAGCTGCCGCGGAATAGAAACAAGTGTGACAATCGGCACGCTTTTTGCCTAACTCGTTAGCTTCAATAGAGTTATACGCTGTAAAATGCGTTTTACAAAGCCTTTGTCGCGCCTCGTTACCGAAAGGAGCGAACGCTTGAAGATATTTGGCCCGTTTCCACGTGCAATTTGCATCGTGCTGGGCATCGCCGTGCTCGCTGCCTGCCCCGCAACGGTTGCGGCCGACAAGAGGGCAAACCTTGCCCGGTATGCGCAGTGGGAGATCCTCGACGGCGCACGGACGCTGCCCGTACTGGCCAAACTCGCCTACCGCGACGCCATCTCCGAACTGCGCAACGGCAACACCGAGGCGGCCGAGAAGAAGCTTCACCAGGCCCTGACGTACTATCCTCACTATCCCGACGTATACTTCACGCTCTCGTCGATCAAGCTGCGCCAGATGAACATGGAGACCACAATCTACCTTGGCCAGGCGTTCGTGGCAATGTGGCACGACTTTTCGTCGCACCGACTCTTTGTGGCCAACACCGTCGTGTTCATTCCGTACGTGTTGTTTCTCGCGTCTTTCATCGTCTGTTTCGCGTTCGCGTTCAAGTACCTTCCCTTCGCCGCGCACAAGGTACAGGAGTTCCTGCGTAGCAGGATGCGGGCGGGCGCTGCCGGGTTCACCGCGTACCTGCTCCTCCTGCTGCCCTTGCTCATCGCGCCGGGGATCGTTACCACGCTCGCCTATTTGACCGTGGTGTGCTGGGTGTTCATGTATCGGCGTGAAAAATTTCTCGTGTTCACTCTCGTGACGCCTTTCGTCATTCTCGGTTTGTTTGGTTCTGTTCTCAGGCCCTTTACGCCGCTCACCGACCCGGGTTCGCTGACCTCCCTCATGGCCAGGGCCAACGATTCCGCCGGTGACGATCAGCTGATTCGTCAACTCGACCGCGCGAAGGTGGAAGGCCTGGAAGCGGAAAGGAACATCGCGCTGGGTCTGATTCACCAGCGCAACGAACAATACGGAGCGGCGGCGGACCACTTTTTTAGATCGATTTCGCTACGGCCGGACGATTCGAGCGGGTACATCAATCTTGGAAACGTGTACTTTCTCCAGGGCCAATACGAAAAGGCGCTGGAGGGATACCGTACCGCACAGGGCATCGAACCACTGGATCCCGTGGGCCAGTACGCGCTCGCTCAGGCCTACATCAAGACCTTGATGATGAAAGAGTCGTCGATCGCCCTGCAGCTGGCGGCCGCGAACGGCATAGAAAAGGTGAAGGCATCATACACTCCCGACGCGTTGGCGCATGCTGTCGTTCTACCGAAAACGTTTTCCAACGGGCAGCTGTGGCGGGCGGCGCGCATAGAGGGCAAGACCGCATCCAGTGATTATCTCGAGCAGATTTTGCTGCCCTTCACGCGATTTCCCAGAAACACCGCTGCCTGGATACTCCTCGTCTCGCTGGTGGCAGCCATCATCTTGTCCAGGCTGGTCAAGCCGGCCAGGTTGACTTTTCAGTGCGGCAACTGCGGAAAACTCACGTGCTACCGGTGCTGCAACAGCGAAAGAGAGATTCGCATCTGCCAGGACTGCGCGGGCACGATCGCCGGCGTGACCTCCGAGCGAGTGGTCGAAGCGCTGCTGCGTCAGAAGCGGCAGGCGATTCTCGTCAGCCGTCGCAAGGCGGCCCGATTCTATTCCGTCCTGCTGCCGGGCGTGCGGGACATCTCTTTCGGCAAGATCACGCGGGGCTTCTTTCTGGCCGCGGTGTTTTCCTTCAGTATCATACAGATCTACACCAAGGGCTATATGATCAAGGACCCAACGAGCTTGGTGGATGAAGTGCCACTATGGAAGCTGGTTCTGCCCATCGTGGGGGTCGTCTGGTCCTACGTTTTCTCGATATTCTCCAAACAGAAGTACGATTTTCGCGGGCAGCGCGATCACAACGTGCGCCATCGTCCCAAAGAGCACAAGCTTGATAACCACGGAGCCAGGGTCGCTTAGCGGCCGGAGCGAACCATGTCACTCGAAGGCAACCTGACAGCATTCGGACTCTCGGAGATACTCCAACTCATCGCCGTGCAGCAGAAGACCGGCATGTTGTCGATCACCAACGAGGATCGCACGAGCGTGCTTTTCTTCCGTCAGGGGAACATTATTTCCACACGCGACCGGCGCAGAAAAACAAAAGATCCACTCAAGGACTACCTCACCCGTTACGGGATTCTTTCCAGGGAACAGCTGATCCGCCTCACCCAGCTCGGCGCGCAGGCGAAACTGGACGTCACCGAGATCATCGTCTCCGAGAAACTTCTCAGCGAAGAGGAGATGAAGGTGGTCTACCGCAGCCACATTCAGGAAGAAGTTCACGAGATCCTCACCTGGGAACAGTGCAGTTACAAGTTCATTCCGGGTCGCGACATCATAGAAGGAATAACCAATCTCGGGGAGTTCAACATCGAAGGCCTGCTCATGGAGAGCATGCGGCGCATCGATGAGTTCCCCCAGACGCTAAAAGTCTTCCCCACTCTGGGAACCCGCATCGCCAAGTCGGGCACCCCGGACAAGGACGAGGAACTCTCGCGCAACGAGCAGACGATCCGCGGACTGTTGTCCCAGGAGCGAACGCTCAGTCATCTCATCGCCAACGGCAAGATGCCACGGTTCGAAACTTACGAGGCTCTCAAGCACCTCAAGGACAAGAAGCTGATCAAGGTAACGCTCGACGACAGGGAACTGGAGGAGGTCAAAGGCCGGCACAAGAAGATAAGAAAAGTCCGCCGCACGCGGGCCAATCCCCTGCCCTTGATGGGTGCGATCCTGTTGTTCTTGTTCGCCGTCGCTTGGGGGGCGAACCTGAGCGCGCCTCATCTAAGAGCCATCATGACCCATGGCACGTCTCCCGCGGAGAACTCCGTTTCCCGCAACCGGGCCCGGGAGCAGCTCCGCATCAAACTGGAGGCGTACCGGGCGCTGTACAACACCTACCCGGCGGCAATCCGCAATCTAAAATCCGCCGGACTCGCCAGCGACTCGTTTCTGCAAGAGGTGAAGGCCTATTCTTTCAGATACCATTTGACAGCTGGAGGGGCGCGCTATACGCTCCTGTGACCTGTGGCCACACCGCTTAACATCGGCGGCCACCCGTCGATGCCTGCTAACTAGCTAACATGATTGTCTGTCCTGGTTCATGCTCACGACCGCCATCCTGCGACTGTGTGATTATTTGTTCGTCTTGAGGCCGCTTATCCTCATTCCGGCGTGGAGTTTTTACTTGATCGGGGCCGCGCAGGGCAGGACTCCGGAGGCCGGGTGGTCGATGGGATTTCCATCGCCGCCGGTATTCCTGTCGCTGACCACGATTCTCATTACTGCGTACCTGCTGAACCAGGTCTTCGACCGTGAGTCGGACGAAAAAAATGACAAGTGTTTTTATTTGGCACGCCGCATCTTTCATGCCCGCACCCTGATAATACTCGCCATCGCGTCTTTCTTGATCGCATCGACGTTTTTCAAGCAGGTGCAGGGCACCCGGCGGGCGCTGCTCCTCGGTGCGCTGCTTCTGTCGCTGTTCTACTCGCTTCCGCCGCTTCGCCTCTGCGCGAGGCCCTTCGTCGACATGCTGGCCAACGCCGCCGGCTACGGTGGTCTGGCGTACATTCTCGGGTACGGCATCTACCAACCGGTACTCGATACCGTCGCCGCCGCCTCACCCTTCGTTCTGCTCGTCGCGGCGACCTTTCTTCACACGGCCATACTCGACGTGGAGGGTGATCGGGACACCGGCAAGACGAGCACCGCAGTTTTTCTCGGTGGCGTTGCGTCGCGACGGCTTGCGGCGGTTCTACACCTGTCGGCCGTCATCGCCGCCATTCTCACCCACAACGGCACCGCACTCATCATCACCGGCGTGCTGGCCCCGATGAACGCGTACGCGATTGTTCGGGCCGGCCGTGAGACGAGTGCCATCCTCGTCCAGGTCAACACCGCGGTGGTCGCCGTCGCCGCCGTCGCCTCGTGGCCGGCGTACGCCCTGCTCGTCGCGCCCATCGTGTTGCTATCACGCTTCTACTACAAGAAACGTTTCGGCATCATTTACCCGGGCCCGCAGAAAACCGCTTGACCAGCGGCGTCAGCGCGGCGACGCCGTTGATCGCCCGGCATTTCATTTCCTCGAACCAGTACACGGGATTCGGTATGAGCTTGCAGCGGATGGTGAACGGCGTGTCTATTATGTAGACTCCGTTGCGACGCAGCGCGAAGCGGTCCGTGATTTCATTGCAGTGCTTTGGGTAGAGCGAGAACGCTGCTTCGTAGCCCGCCCGGTTGACCTCGCTTCTCACCCGCTCATTGTAACGGCCGAAGGGATAGGAAAAACTCTTCACCGGCGCCCCGGTGATCTCCTCGATTGTCGCCTTCGACATGACGACCTCGCGCTCGAGTTCGGTTGCGCCGAGCCGTGTCAGGTCCAGATGGCGGGCCCCGTGCGACCCGAAGCTTACTCCGGAGCGGGCCAGGGTTTCGATCTGCGTGCGAGAGAGGTGTTCGAACGGCCGCCTCCCCAGAGACAGATCCCAGTCGTTCTTCTGTCCAATGTATTCGCTGGGAATAAAGATCAGGACGGGAATACGCCTCGGCAGCAAATGACTCAGGCACATTTCGTAGAGTTCCGCATAACCGTCGTCGAAGGTAAGGAGGATCTTGCGGCCGCAGGCGGAGGCCGGTTGGCCGAGCGCGTTCAGGATGAAGTCTTCATCCACAAACTCGAAGCCGGCGGCGATCAGCCGCTCGATCTGCCGCAGAAAGCGCCGTGGCGGCATCCACGTGCCTTCGAAGCAAAATTTCTCCGACAATTTGTGATAACAAAGGATCTGCGGTACGTCACGGGGCGGATAGCCGTAACGTGTCTTCCACAATAGAAAGACCGCCATCAACAGGATCGCGGCCGCGCTCAAAAAAATCATCTTGCGGACTTCCGATTCATGACCATGCTCGTGGTCGCCGTTGGGGGCTCCCTTTGGCTAACCATACCACACCGGCTCTCTGCTACGCGCGGCGTCATCGGCGGTGGACATGGGGATTGATCGTACGCGCAAAACCTGGTAGCGTTCAAGGTTGTTCGACTATTGATTGACGGGCGCTCGGCGCCGCCCCGGGGGAAGACATGATTATTGGTGTACCACGAGAGGTAAAGGAAAAAGAAGCTCGCGTCGCCATGACGCCGGAAGGCGTGAAAGCGGCGCGGATTCACGGGCATGAAGTGCTCGTGGAAACCTTGGCCGGAGAAGGCAGCGGGTTTCCCGACCAGCGGTACGAATCGGCCGGGGCGAGGGTACTCGCTTCGCCGGACGAAGTGTGGGAAAAGGCCGAGGTCATCGTCAAGGTCAAGGAGCCGCTCAAGAGCGAATACGGCTTTCTCCGAAACGGTCTTACCCTGTTCACCTATCTGCACCTCGCCGCGGCACGAGAGTTGACTGAGGTGCTCCTGGAACGCCGCGTGACAGGAATCGGTTACGAGACCATCGAGCTTGTGGACGGATCGCTACCGCTCTTGATCCCGATGAGCGAAGTCGCGGGACGTCTAGCCGTGCAGATGGGCAGTTGGTCGCTCGAAGCACCCAACGGCGGGCGGGGGATCCTCCTGTCAGGGGTTAGCGGCGTGTCTCCCGGAAGGGTACTCGTGCTTGGGGCGGGAACGGTCGGCAAGAACGCGGTCCGCATTGCCAACGGAATCGGGGCGCGTGTGGTAGTCATAGACCGGGATCCCAACAAGCTCCGCTACCTGGACGACATCTACCACGGCCAGATCGTCACGCTGATCGGCAACGAGGCCAATGTCGAATCGGAGCTCGAGCGGGCGGACCTCGTTATCGGTGCCATCCTCCTCCCCGGGGCCAAGGCCCCCAAGATCATCAAACGCGGGCACCTAAGCCGCATGAAACAGGGATCGGTTATCGTGGATGTGTCCATCGATCAGGGAGGGATTGCCGAAACCAGCCGGCCGACGACTCACGACAATCCAACCTACGTCGTCGACGGCGTCGTCCATTACTGTGTGGCGAACATGCCCGGCGCAGTACCGGGCACGAGCACCGCGGCGCTGACCAACGCCACGCTCCCCTATCTTCTGGAACTGGTCGACCTGCAGCCCTTCGAAGCCGCGCGGCGCAACCGTGCGCTCGCCAAAGGTTTCAACACCTACGACGGCAAGTTGACCCATCGCGGTGTGGCCGAGGCGTTCGACCTGCCGCTCTCCGAGTTACCCCTCGACTGATCGAAGAACCGGCTACATGCTCGAGATCGTGCGCCGCTGTCGGCGCGACGGGATGGGGGTTCTCATGCTCAGACAGTCCTCGGCGCACGGGTCTCGTGCTCGCACACACTTAGTAGCGCGCCTGCGCGCTGCTCTGCAGCATTTCGCTCATTAGTACTGACTGTCGGTGCTCAAAACTCGCCTGAGAACCCCCATCCCGTCGCGCCTACGCGGGCAGGTCGCGGGGGTGTATTCACCGATACAGTGCTTTGATGCGTCCCCATGTCGTGGCCTCCGTGGGCACAACACTTCGGTTGACCGTCAGCGTGCCACCGGCGACGGTAGCCGTCATGCCCACACAGAGAGAGACGAGAATTTGATGCCCAGGCACGTCAGGATGCCCCAGAACTTGCAAATAACTGTTGGTAGCGGATGTGCCGAAAAGAACGTATCGGGTGGTGAGCACATGGTGTGGTGCGGTCAGACAAGTGCCATATGCGATCGTTATCCCGCTCGGGCTCGAGCCGACGACAACTGGGTGTTGGGATGTTTCGTCGAGCCATGTCCCGGTAAACCCGCCGCCGCCGTTCACCATGAACATGACGCTTGTATGGTTGGGTTGTAGGGCATTGTCATGTACAACATAGACGGTAAGAATCCCCGGTGCGGTATCCGCCGCCTCAGAAGTTGTGAAAAGAGACTCCGAATAAAGGCTAACCGTGCCGTTGATCTGCCCGGTCGCTGTGGTGGCGACCAGCGTGCAGCCCAGTACTGCGAGAAGGCCCTTCCTCAAACAACGGAGGCCGCAGAAGGCCACGCGCAGTTTCTTTCGTGGGATCAAATTCCTGCCGGCGGATGCAACATGCCGCTCCATAATCGGTTCCCCCAACCGAACCTAACGCAGGAATTATAGCACATCTTTGGTGGTCAGTCACTCGTCGCGGGGTCCATGGGCGGCGCGCGGTTGAGTCTGGTGACGGGGCCGTTTCGGGTATAGGTGGCGGTGCGCTGTTGGGTTGTTGACGGAGCCGTTGCGGGGACAGGTGGCGGTGCGCCGGTGGGCTGTTGACGGACCCGTCGCGGGAGCGAGCGAGGATCACCCCGCGTAGCGGGGTAGCCGAGCGAAGCGGAGCGCGGGTCAGGAGACAGAACACCGGCGCACCGCCAGGCACCCCCCAAACGATCAGCCGAGCGAAGCGGTCCTCGCTAAGCCCCCGCACCGAGCCCGGCCGAGGACGGCCCCAGGCTGACGATCGTCGTATTGCCCACATCAAGAACTTCCGAGGCGGTTTCGATGAGGTCGTCCATCGACACGCGGGTGATGTTCGCGATGAGTTCTTGCTCGCTTATCTGGCGGCCGAAACAGATTTCGTTTTGCGCCACCCGCATCATCTTCGACGCCGATGTCTCCAGTCCGAGCAGGATGCGCCCCTTGAGTTGCTCTTTCGTAACTTCCAACTCATCGGCGCCCACCTCTCCGGCTTTGATCTTGTCGAATTCTCTAAGCACCTCCCGGATCACCTTTCCTACATTCGCGGGCTTCACCGCGAAATAGGTCCCCAACAGCCCGGAATCTCTCGCCGGGTCGGCGTACGTATATATGGAGTAGGTATAGCCCAACTCCTCACGGATGCGCTGGAACAGGCGCGAACTCATCGACCCACCCAGTAGCGTCGTCAGAACCATGAGCGAGTAACGTCGCTCGTCGAGGTACGAGTAGGACCGAGCGCCCACACAGATGTGCTGGTGATGAAGTTTTCGCCGGTGGTGTTTCCGGACCGGCCTGTACTTGCGAAGTCTCGGGGTCCTGCGGTTCCCGCCGCCCGTCGGCAGGCGGAATGCCCAATCACATAATTGCATAAGGGGCTGTTTCCCGATGTTTCCCACCACGGAGATCACCATATTATCCGCCCGGAATTGCTTCGCGGCGAAGCGAAGCAGTTTCGAGCGACCAAACCGTGAAACGGTTTCCGCCCTCCCCAGGATCGGCCGGCCTAGCGGATGACCAGGATATATCTCCCGCGCGAAGAGCTCGTGAATCAAATCGTCGGGAGCATCCATGACGTCACGGATTTCCTCGAGCACCACCTTTTTTTCCAACGCGATTTGTTCTGCGGGATAGGTCGAATGGAGGATCATGTCGCCCAGGACTTCGGCCGCCAATGCCTTGTGCTCGTCGAGGACCTGCGTGTAGACGCAGATCTGTTCCTTGGTGGTAAACGCTTCGAGCGCGCCTCCCACCTTTTCGATGGCTTGTGAGATTTCAAACGCGGAACGGTTCCGGGTGCCCTTGAACACGGTGTGTTCCAGGAAGTGGCAGAGGCCTTCCTCTCCCGGTTTCTCATCCCTGGAGCCGGTATTGACCCACACACCCATGCAGAACGCCCTCGAACCGGGGTTGTCCTGCTGTAAGATGGTAATGCCGTTTGCGCCCTTGTACTTTTGGACGCGAGGTGGGCTCGAGGACGGAACGATCATCGGCGGGCCTGTCGGATACTACCTTCTGGACCGATGCCTCGGACGACCTTTGTCTCGGGGACGTCCTTCACTCTGGGAATCATCGGCACCCTCGGGACGCTCCTCGAGGGCCTTCTTGCTGAGGCGAATCTTGCCGTCACCGCTTACGTCGATGCATTTCACGCGCACGATGTCACCGAGTTTCATGACGTCTTCGACCTTGTCGATGCGCCGGTGGGCAATCTCCGATATGTGGAGCAGCCCGTCACGGCCGGGCATGATCTCTATAAAGGCACCGAACGCAACGACGCTTTTTACCGCGCCTTCATATATTTTACCTATCTCCGGCTCCGCCATGAGTTCATCGATGCGGTGAAGCGCCAGATCGCTCGACGCCTTGTCGACCGCGGCCACCTTGACCGTGCCGTCGTCCTCGACCTCGATAGTGGCACCCGACTCCTCCTGGATACCGCGGATCACCTTGCCACCCGGACCGATGAGTTCCCTGATCTTGTCAACGGGGATCTTGATCATGGTGATTTTGGGAGCGAAACGTGAGATGTCCGGCCGCGGCTCGGAAATCGCCTTGTTCATTTCACCAAGGATATGCTCGCGGCCGGCTGCGGCCTGTTGGAGAGCCTCCTTGAAAATCTTCTCCGTAACGCCGGCCACCTTGACATCCATTTGAAAAGCGGTGATTCCCTTCTCGGTACCGGTCACCTTGAAGTCCATGTCCCCGAGGTGATCTTCAACTCCAAGAATATCGCTCAGAACGGCTACGCGGTCGCCTTCCAGGATCATTCCCATCGCGATGCCGGCCACCGCCCTCTCGATCGGCACACCGGCATCCATCATCGCCAGACTGCCACCACACACCGTCGCCATAGAACTCGAACCGTTGGACTCGAGGATGTCCGACACGATTCGAATCGTGTAGGGGAAATCCTCCGCAGAGGGCAGAACCGATTTCAGTGCCCGCTCCGCGAGCGCGCCGTGCCCAATCTCCCGCCTTCCCGGGCCGCGAAACGGTCCCACCTCGCCCACGCTGAACGACGGAAAGTTGTAGTGCAGCATGTAACGCTTCCAGTTCTCGCCCTCGATCGTATCGAGCATCTGCTCGTCGCGGCTCGTACCCAGCGTAACAGCAACGAGGCTCTGAGTCTCGCCACGGGTAAAGAGGGCGGAGGCGTGGGTGCGCGGGAGTACGCCGACCTCGCACGTAATCGGGCGAATGTCTTTGTAGCCTCGACCATCTGCCCTGATGCCATCGCTGAGTATCATTTCGCGCATGGCCGCCTTTTCGAGATCGCTGATGCGGGCGACGATGTACTTCTCGTGCTCTGGATACGATTCGGTGAAAGCTTCCTGCGATTCCAAGGCTATAGCTTCGAGGGCGTCTGCCCGCTCCTGCTTGCCCTTGATCCTGATCGCTTCCACGATGCGGTCCCCATACTTGTCCGCGATAGACCGATCCAGATCCTCGACAACCTCCCGTTTCGGTACTTCGCGTTTCTCTTTCGCGCCTACCGCTTGCACCAACTCGCGCTGCGCCGCATTCAAGCGTTTGATTTGCTCGTGCGCCGTCGACACCGCTTGGAGGATCACTTCTTCGGACACTTCTTTGGCCTCACCCTCAACCATTATGACGGCGGTGTCCGAACCGGCCACGATAATGTCCAGATCGCTCTCTTCCATGTCTTTCACCAGGGGATTGACGACAAACTTGCCGTCCACGTGGCCAATCCTCACACCCGAGATAATATCCGGGCATGGGATGTCGGAGATTGCCAGTGCCGCGGAGGCTCCGGTTATCCCCAACACATCGGGCTGGTTCTCGCCGTCATAGCTGAGAACCTGCGCAACGAGTTGGGTTTCGTAACGCCAGCCCTGGTCAAAAAGCGGGCGAATCGGCCGGTCGATCAAGCGGGCGCTGAGCGTCTCCTTCTCACCGGGCCTGCCCTCGCGTTTGAAAAAACCGCCGGGAATTCGTCCGGCGGCGTAGAATTTCTCGCGATATTCCACGAACAGGGGCAAATAGTCCCTGTCCGTCGGCCTTTGAGCGCAAACCGCCGTGACGAGCACCACGGTATCTCCCTGTCGAACCAGGACCGATCCATCTGCCTGTTTGGCCATACGGCCTGTTTCAAACATCAAATTTTTTTCACCAACGGTACACGCAACGGTTTTCATTAAAACCTGCCAAGGTTAGGATGATTGATAATAGCAAGGAACGTGACCGATTATTTGCGCAGTTTCAGCTCTTTGATTAGCGCACGGTAGTTCTCAACTTTTTTGTTTTTCAAATAGTCCAGAAGTTTGCGCCGACGACCAACGAGCTTTAACAGGCCGCGTCGGGAAGCATGGTCCTTCTTGTGCAGCTGGAAATGGTCGGTTAACTGTCGGATGCGCTCGGTAAGCAGGGCAATCTGAACCTCTGCAGAGCCAGAATCCTGTTTGTGCAGTTTGTGTTTTCCAATAATGTCCTTTTTCTGGTCTGCGGACAATGCCATCGTCTGATCACCTCCTTTAACTGAAAGATCGCGACACGATGGCTGCAGCCCGAACCCAACGTGGGGGTAGAGTCCAAGCCGCATATTATGTCGCCTCAAATTAGCACACGCCAATACGATTGTAAAGCAGTAAATACCCGTGAATACGCCAAGAATCCTTTCTTCTTACGTGTGTTTTGCCAGTTGCGCGATGGCCTCCAGTCTGTCCGCCTCGAGTTGCTCGACCAGAGCACCCGGCGACGGAAACCGCCTTTCTTCCCTCAGGTAGGCGCAGCAGTAGACGTCGAGCCGTTCTCCGTAGAGGTCCCCCTCGAACTCGAACAAGTGCACTTCCGCCTCGCAGACGCCATCGCCCAGAGCCTTGATCGTTGGCGCACTGCCCACATTCATCATGCCGTGCAACGTCTGGCCACGGTACTCCACCTTGACCGCATACACCCCTCGAGGGGGCCATAGCTTGTGGGCGTCCGGAACGGCCAGGTTGGCGGTCGGAAATCCCAGCTCGTGCCCCTTGCCGTGCCCTCTAACTACCGTTCCGGTAAGGAGGTACGGGTGCCCCAGCAACTCGTTGGCGCCGGCCACATCGCCTTTCATGAGTGCGTTGCGGATCTTGGTGCTCGACACGACCGCGTTGCCCTGCTGCAGCGCGGGCACCACCGTGGTCTCGTAGCCGAGACGGACCCCCTCTTCGCCAGCCTTCTCCGGACTTCCCTCACGGTTCTTCCCGAAGTAGCAATCGTATCCGAGCACGAGCACCTTCATATCAAAAGGCTTGAGGAGGTAGTTCTCGATGAACGAGCGATAATCCAGATCGGCCAGCTCCCTATTGAACTCCAGGACCACGATGCCGTCGAGATCGAAGCTGCCGAGCAGTGCGAGACGTTCATCGATCGTGGTGAGCATCGGGGGGGTCATTCTCGAGTGCGTGACTACGACCGGATGTGGGTCGAACGTTATCAGGTAGCAGCCGTCGACCGATTTGCGGTTCCGCACATGAATCAGCTCTCGAATTATCTCCCGGTGTCCGAGATGAACACCGTCAAACACGCCGAGCGTTACCGCGCTGTTCTTTGGGGCGGGTGACCTCAGTTCGGCAAGCGACCGTGCAATGATCGGAGATCCCATCAGCTGTGCAGGCCTCCGCTACTCACGAGCAAGCGATAAGAATCAACTATAGTGAAGCGGCGACGCTCGTCTTCCGTCTCCCTGTGGCCGATGGCAAGCAGCCGGCCAGACGTATCTATCATTCTGAGCGCGGAAGCCCCATCGACACATCCAATCGTCTCCACAATATCGTTCTGGCACGGACAGGTTCCGTTGAGCAGCGCCCGGCCGGACTGCTCTTTCAAGACGACGCCGGGTAGAAACTGCAGCGCCTCGGCCAGGCTGGTCGCGCGCAGCTCGGAAATGTCGCCCTCGCTGATGCGGCGGCTCGGAAACGCGCGGTCGAGACCGAAGGGTCCAATTGCGGTCCTCACTAACCCGGCGAGGTGAGCCGGAGTTCCGAGCAACCTGCCGAAATCACGCGCCAGCGAGCGTACGTACGTGCCGCGCGAGCACCGCACACGGAACCCGATGAGGGGTGGAGCGATTTTCAGTACTTCCAGCTCGTAGATTTTGACCGTCCGCGACGGGATGCGGGGTGCTTCCCCTGCGCGCGCCATTTCATAGAGCCTCCGTCCGCCCTGCTTGATCGCGGAATAGATCGGCGGCTCCATCTCGTAGTCACCCACAAACCCCTCCGCCGCCTCACGGATGGCATCGTCGTCAAGGTCCGGAACCGGTGCACTGCGGATCACGTCCCCCTCCGTGTCGAGCGTGCTCGTCTCGATTCCCAGGCATATTTCGAACTCATAGGTCTTCGGAAGGTTCATGAAATGTTCGACGGCACGTGTCGCCTTGCCCGTGCAGAGAAGCAGCACTCCCTCCGCCAGCGGGTCCAGCGTGCCGGTGTGCCCGACCTTGCGTTCGCGTGTTGCCTTGCGAAAGGCCTCGACGACATCGAACGATGTCGGCCCCTTCTCCTTATTGATAATAAAAAGTTTATCCGTGAAATCCGGCATCTCGTCGCCCTCCCTGACGCGGTTACGTCCCAGGGTCTTCGGGATCGCGATGCAATTTCTTGATCGCCTCTTCGATGTCCATGGACCGATCCAGCGTGTCGTCATAAACGAAACGAAAATCGGGTGTGTTGCGCAGCTTCAACTCGCGACCGACGACCTTACGCAAGAAGTTTTTTGCGCTAATCAGCCCCTGCCTGGACTCGTCCCTCTGTTCCTCTCCACCCAACACCGAAAAGTACACCCGGGCACTGGTGAGGTCCGCGGATACGCTCACCGAAGTTATCGTCACGAGACCTATCCGCGGGTCCTTGATCCGGTTGAGGATGAGCTCGCCGAGAAGCTCCTTGATCGATTCGTTCAGGCGCTCTTTTCGGTACGACTTGGCCATGCGACATCTCCTCAGCAAATCTCTCTATGGCAATCAAGAACCGTCAGCCGGTGGTCATGGTTGAGCATCTTCAGTATCTTGTCGAAAGTCAGATCCACGACGGCGCCGTCGACACCGACCGTAACAATTGCCAACAGGGATCGCTGCCACTTGTTGTGGTAGTCCACTTCCGCAACCGCCACGTTGAACTGCCTGCGGAGCTTCGCTTTGACGCTGGAAAGTACAATTCGCTTCTCTTTCAAAGAGGCGCGGCCCGGAAAGTGGATATCTATAGTGAGAAGCTTGATTACCATGATTTGATTCGGCGAACCAAATCAAACACTGCGGACTAGAACACCCGGGCTTTCTCTTCGACGACGAACGCCTCCAACACATCACCCTCCTGCAACCCATTGAAGCTGGAGACACCGATCCCACACTCGAAATCTTTCTGCACCTCTTTGACGTCGTCCTGAAAACGCTTCAGAGACGAGATCTTGCCCTCGTGGACAACCTCGTCCTCCCTCAGGACGCGCACCTGTGCGTTACGGGCGATCAAACCCTCGGTCACCATCGACCCTGCGATTTGACCCAAATGCGAAATCTTGTATACCTTGCGGACCTCCGCTTTGCCGAGCGTCCGCTCGACCCGTACGGGGTCAAGCAGCCCCTTCATGGCGTCGTCGACCTCGGTTATCGCCTCGTATATGACATTGTAGGTCTTGATTTCAACTTTCTCCCGCTCGGCGACTTCCTGGGCCTTGGCCGAAACCTTCACGTTGAACCCGACAACGAGCGCTTGTGAACTGGAGGCCAAGAGAACGTCGGATTCACCTACGATCCCGACGCCGGCGTGAATGACCTTTATACCCACTTCGTCAAGTGCCAGTTGCGTTAGACTCTCGGTCAGCGCTTCGACGGACCCGTTCGTGTCACACTTGATGATGAGGCGAAGCTCCTTCAGATCGCCGTCCTGGATCTGATCGTAGAGATCCTCCAGGGTCACTTTCTTCGTGGTTCTGTGATCCCTGTCTTTTTGCAGCTGCTGGCGCCGCGTGGCGATGTCCCGCGCTTCGCGCTCACCCCGAACCGCGGTGAGTCTATCTCCCGCTTCCGGCAATCCGTTGCATCCCAGGATCACGACGGGCATCGCTGGTGGCGCCTCGTGGATCGTGCGCCCGCGGTGGTCGAGCAACGCTCGAATCTTTCCGTACTGTGCGCCTATGACGAAAGTGTCACCGACGCGGAGCGTTCCCTGCGTCACCAGAACCGTGCAGAGGATACCTCTGCCCTCTTCTTTCCTGACTTCCACGGCGACTGCTCGTGCGGATGCGCCCGGGTCGGCCTTGAGCTCGAGAAGTTCCGCCTGCAGCAGAATCATTTCCAGCAGCTTGTCGATGCCCGTACCCTTCTTGGCGGAAACCTCGGCAACGATCACGTCACCGCCGAAATCCTCCACCACAACATCGTGCTCGGTGAGCTGTTGTCTGATCCGCTGCGGGTCCGCCGCCGCCAGGTCGATCTTGTTGATTGCCACGATGATGGGAACGCCTGCTGCCCGGGCGTGGTTGATCGCCTCGATCGTCTGCGGCATGACGCCGTCATCAGCCGCCACCACCAGCACGACGATATCCGTCACTTGCGCACCGCGCGCACGCATCGAGGTGAACGCCTCGTGGCCGGGGGTGTCGATGAACGTGATCCTGGTCCCGCCGGTTTCCACCTCGTACGCGCCGATATGCTGGGTAATTCCTCCCGCCTCTCCGCTGGCCACCCGCGTGTCACGGATGTAATCCAGGACCGAGGTCTTGCCGTGGTCGACGTGGCCCATAACGGTAACTATCGGCGCCCTCGACTCGAGCCGGGCGGGATCAACCGGTACGGCAGCCTCGAGAAGACTCTCCACCTCGTCGGAGGCGAACTGGATGTCTACGCCGAGATCTTCGGCCAGGAGTTCAACGAGCTCCCGGTCCAGCGTCTGGTCGATCGTCGACTCGATACCGAGGTCGAGACAAATCTTCACCAGCGCCGTTGGTTCGAGTTTGAAGGCCTCTGCCAACTCGCGCAGAGTCGCCGCCTCGTGTATCTTCACGGCAGCGGCAACGGAGGAGGTTTCCTTGCGGCTCTTGGTCTTGCGCCGCTTGGTGCGGCGCGTGGTTTCGATCTTCGCCAGCGTTCGCCGGACACTTTCGCGCACCGCTTTTTGCTGGGCCACGGAGCCGCGCGCACGGGGTTTCGGCTCTTTGACCGCTGCTTCCACTGCCGCCCGCGCTTTGGCCACGGGCGGTTTCCCCGGTTTGGACGTGGCGAGACTAACCGGCGCCGGTTTTGGCGGCGGCGCTTCGATCGTCGGAGTCGGAGAAACTTTCGCCCTCGCAGACGCCACCGGTTTCGCGGTGGCCTTCCGTGTCGCCGCCGGCTTCGCGGCGGCCTTGGGCTTTGCCACCGGCTTCGCAGTCACCGTCTTAGGTTTTGCCGCCGGCTTCGCAGTCACCGTCTTGGGTTTTGCCACCGGCTTCGCACTCACCGTCTTGGGTTTTGCCGCCGGCTTCGCACTCACCGTCTTGGGTTTTGCCGGCGGCTTCGAGGCAACCACCTTGGGCTTCAGGATGACCTTCTTGACTTTGGCATCCACCGTGGCTTTCTTAACGACCTGTGCCTTGGCCTTCGCCACCACCTTGACTTTCACCTTGACCTTTACCTTCGCGGCCTTCGTGGTGGTCTTCTTCGCTGCCTTTTTCTTGGCCTTGACTTTCGACTTGCGCGGGCGAGTAAACTTTTCGAGCGTCGTCACCATATCGAACGACAGAAAACTCACGTCCTGGCCGACGTCGAACCCCGCTCGCTTCAGCAGCGTAATGAGATCCTCATCGCTGAGGTTGTATTTTTTGGCCGCTTCATTAACCCGCATGGGCTACCACCACTCGTGATTCAAGCGTTACTGTTCCGATCGTTAGTCGACCGACGTTTGCTCTTCCGAGTCCTCTACTTTGTCCTGCGCCCCCGGCGATTCTTCCCCTTCGCCGGGAGACCCGGGTTCCACCGTTTCCGTCTCGTCACTTTGCTCGGCGGCGAGCTGCGGCGCCTCGACGGCTACCGCTTCTTCGTTTGCCGCCTGATCCTCATCGGACCCTGCTTCCGCAACGACTTCATCTTCGACCGCGCCCGGCCCCTCATCGGACCCCGCGTCCGCATCGACTTCATCTTCGACCGCGCCCGGCCCCTCATCGGACCCCGCTTCCGCATCGACTTCATCTTCGACCGCGCCGGGCTCCTCGCCTTTCCCCGCGTCGTCGGCGGACTCCACATCCTTGGCGCCACCGAAGAGACTCTCCTCCGTCAACTTGCCCGCACTGGCCACTTCCTCCGCATCGGGCTCGTCGAAGAGTGGCTTCTCCGCCTCCTTGGCGCGCTTGCGCTCTTCGTTTTCCTTCTCGATCAGCTCTTCCAGCGCCTTCTCCAACTCTTCGATAGTACCCTGGGCGGTTTCTCTCAACTTGGTCAAGGTCTTCGGTCCCAGACCGGGAATGGCCAGCAGCTCTTCCTCCGTGGCTTTCGCAAACTTCTGTACCGTGGTGATGCCCGCCGATTTGAGCTTCTCCGCCATCTTGGGCGCGACACCCACCATTTCCTCGATCACCATCGTGAGGTGCTCCTGCAGGCGTTCCTGCTGCTCCAGATCCCGAGAGGTGATCAGATCAATCTGCCACCCACTGAGCTTCGAGGCCAGGCGCACGTTCTGTCCGTCTTTGCCGATCGCCAGCGACAGCTGGTCGTCCTCGACCACTACCAGCACGCTCTTGGCATCCGAATCGACGCGCACGGTCGCTATCTTGGCCGGCGCCAGCGCCCGGCTGACGAACGCGGCGACGTCATCGTTCCACGGAACGATATCAATCCGCTCGCCGCTGAGCTCGTTGACCACGGCCTGCACGCGGGACCCCTTCATACCGACGCAGGCCCCGACCGCATCCACGCGGTCGTCCCTCGAAAATACGGCGATCTTGGACCGGCCGCCTGCTTCGCGCGCAACACTCTTGATATCGATGATGCCTTCATAGATCTCCGGCACTTCCTGCGAGAAGAGTTTCTTGAGAAACTCGGGGCTCGTCCGCGACAGGGTTACCATCGGCCCCTTCGCCTCCGGATCAACCTTCACGATACAAGCCCTCAGCGACGCTCCCTGGTTGTAGCGCTCGCGGCGGATCTGCTCCTTCTTTGGCATCGTCGCTTCGGCGTTGCCAAGATTGACCAGGATACCGTTGCGGTCGATCTGCTGCACGGATCCGGACACAATCTCGCCCACACGATCCTTGTATTCCTCGTAGGTTCGCTCCCGATCGAACTCGCGGATTTTCTGCATCAAGATCTGCTTCGCAATCTGGATCGCGTTGCGCCCGAATTCCGAAAAATCCACAAAGATCTTCAACTCGTCGCCGACTTTGGCCCCATCCACGTACTCGCGGGCCTCGTCTATGGAAATCTCCGACGCGGGGCTCTCGACTTCTTTCGTAACCACTTTCAGCAGATACAACTCGATGCTTCCCTTGTCGTCTTCGATGATCTCGACTTCCGCAGTAGCACCGAACTTCTTTTTTGCCGCGGAACTGAAACCAGCCGTCAGCGTCTCCATGAGCAGCTCTTTGT
>JAZGDW010000070.1:0-2333 GCA_036478295.1 Candidatus Krumholzibacteriia bacterium | reverse complement strand
TAATGACCTGGCCCACCGTCCTGCTAGAGTATTACAGCCCGGGACTGCGGGTGCGAGAACTGACGCTGGATGCGAATGCCCTGGACCGCGCACTGGCGAGGGAAGGTGATTTTTGGGCGGTCGCGTCCGTCAAACGGAATGGAATTACGGGCGATCTTCCGGGAGCAGACACCGGTTGGCTGGCGGAACACTGCCGTCTCGCACACAGTCACATGAAGCCTCGGTTCGACTATCGCATCTATCGCGTGGATCTATACCGCTGCGGTACCTGACGGGTCATCGCAATCCGCGACCCGTACGCCGACGCGATCGACTACTCGATCCCGACCACGCGAGTCTGGCTGCTCCGTACGTCGCGCCCTATGCCACACGCCTCCGCTTGGCGCGGCTGCGCTGCCCTCGTTTTCTCCGCACCAGATCGAATGCCCACTTCCATTGCATGCGCCTCCACTCGCGCGCCGGGAGCTCGCTGGTTTTGCGCTGGGCCCGCAGCCAGTCCAGTAGCTCGCCAACGGGCGGAAACCAGCCGGGACGTTGCGCCAGCGCTTCCAGCCGCTGCCCGAGCACGGGATTGACGCAGCCATCTTGCACGAAGCCTTTGCCAAAGTGTGTGGCGACGATGCAGACACCCCCCTCTCGCTCGAGCTGCTCCTGATGCTCAGGCCGTAGCAGTTCGTTGAATTCATGGCAGCCGTCCGCATCACTGGCGGAAAACCACAGGGGCACGAGCGGGCGCGCCGCGTCGTGATACGGCATGGAAGGGTTGATCCGGGCCAGGTTGATCTCCCCGAAGTTGAGATTACGACAGTATGAAATATGCCGGGCGCACAGATCCCCCCACCAGAACGGCGAGCCCTCCACGTGTCCGAGATAGTGGTTCGGCGGTACCTCATCGAGTCGACCGTAGACACCTTTCAACAATCGGACGTCGATCCGTGAGGCACCCCAATAGAGGTTTTCCCTATTGTATGCGTGGTTGACATGCACGCGAGGATAGGTGCCGAAGACCTTCCGAAAGCCCTCGAGCGCCCGCACGGTTCGCTCACGAGTGCTCGATTCCATTGTCGCCCCGTGCCAGGTCACTTCGAAGCCGCGTTGCTGGAGGTCAACGACAAAGGCGCAATAATCGGGGTCTTCCAGAGTTTCCGAACTGTGAAACTTCTTACTCCCTTCCGGACAACTTAGCGGCCATACCGTCTTTGTGACCCGCATGCCCAAGTCTTCGAGGAGCCGATAGACGGGGCGGATATTCGCTACCGTCGCGATGTCCGTGTCATCGATGATCGTGAAAGCGAACCTCTTGCCCTCTGGATACGTCGGCGGGGCCATGCTAGAACACCTCATCGGCGCTGCCATCGCCGCGGGTGATCCACCAATCGCGCAAGTCATCCGGGATCTCACCGTTGGCATGCGAGATACGGCCGAGCAACCGGAGGTTGGCCGGTACCGGGATGAACGCCCGGCGACGAAGCAATGCAGTGAGGCTTCGGTGGGTCGCACTGCAGAGCAGCGCATCGGCGTCCAGTTCACGGGCGGTCGCCTCCGCCCCAGCGAGGGCGGCAAGGCCCGCGTTTGGACTCGCGGGTGGGTAGAGAATGTCGGACAACGTGGCAACCCGAATCCCTTTCAGTCTTCGATCCCCGCGAGCACTAGGTCGGCGAACCACGGCACTACCGATCAGCTGTGCGTCATTCCGAACGGATACCACTCGATACGTCCCGCCGGGGCCCGTGTCATAGCGCCACCGAAGGTAGTTTCCACTCCGGGCAGGTGCGGCCGCAATGGAACCACGCACGGATTCCCAGAGTCGATCGTCGGGCGGAACACTCGCTTGATCTGATGTTGTTACCTGGAGGCCCCGCGTGCGGGCATTTGAGGGCGCGGCCCATAGACGGAAGATGCCCTTGGAGGCCAGCCCGACGACCTTTGCTAGTGGCGGCCTTTGCGCGATCTGCAACGCGCGGGAAAGGATGACCTTAAAGCGGCCCCCGCCAACGCTGGAAGGGTCTAATCTTCGGAGAACATTCTCCGGGTTTAGCACGCGCAGGTAATTTGGGATGGCCCCGTAGTCCTGGAAGCCGAGGGCCTGAAACAGTCTGCGAGCGGGGGCCGCGCCCACGATCGCCACCGCACAACCGAGTTGGCGTACGGCTTCCTGAAGCAGGAGAAAACCCACGGCCCCGTTCTGGTGCTCGGGGAGCACCATTAAGCCTTTCACCCAATGGGCCGGGACTTCGGTTCGACCGTTCCAGAGGGCAAACGGGATCGTGCCTACGTGGCCGACGGCGATGCCGTTGTACAGGAATAGAAAAGTGGGCGAGTGTCGGCCGGGG
>JAZGDW010000007.1:0-2625 GCA_036478295.1 Candidatus Krumholzibacteriia bacterium | reverse complement strand
GAGATGCTCCAGGCTCATCAGGAACGCCGTCAGGTCACGCTCCACCCATCGGTTGAGTCTCGCCCTGACGATTGGCCGCGCAAGTCGAGGCAGCCGCGACGTCGTATCAAACATGGCTGCGAGGCGCTCCAGCATGTACACGGCAACCAGAGGCTTCAGGGCAGGCAGTTGAGCGGCCCGTTTCGATCCATACCCATCGAAAAACGCGTCGCAGAGGTCAACAGTGAAGCGAGGATTGCCGGCAGCATTGCCCAGAACGATGCGAAACTTCTGAGTGGCCATGAGAACGAGAAAGAAGGCCAGGTCGTCCTCCGCAGGTCCGATTCCCATGGTGCCGAAATCGATCACGAACGGCTCTCCGTCGCGCACGAAGATGTTGCCCGGCTGGAAGTCTCCATGGCAAGTTACGTCGTCTGTGATGGGCCGGGCATATTCGTCCGCGGCCGCCCTCAGGTCGCGGATTGCAGTTCTCTCTCTCGTCGATTCCGGTAGCAGGGCGACGGCCGTGTCCGACTTCTGCCGAAGGCGCTCCAGGTCAAAGGCGCGCGAGGGAAGCGATTCGGGGATAGGCATCTGATGCTGTAGGCCGAGCCAGACGCCGCACTTATAGCACACGCTGCGCAAGGCGCTCCGACTGGACGCCGTAGAGAATAGACCGGTCGCCAGCGGCAGAATGTCCTTCAGCGATCGGCCTTCGATGAACTCAGTAACGAAGGCGTCGTGATCCCTGAGGAGCCGGATAGGCCGAGGCACCGAGTGCGAGAATTGAGGGATCCCGGCGAAGTAGCGCGCCACTTTCCCAATAGCGTCGTATTCGGCAACGGCGGAAAGCTGCTCGCGCTTCCGTGCGGTCGCGGGGATCAACCGCCGAGGCTTCCTCAGCTTTAGGACGTAGGCCGGCGACTCGGTACCCTTGGACGCGAGATAAACCACCTCGGATCCGGATGTTTCCTTGACCCGTACAGCCACAAGGGGATTCTCGGAAGACGCCAGCTCCGCCGAAGCGGCACTGACGGAGGAAGCCACGAAGTCGTTAGTCTGCACGGACATCGCCACCCTCTGCGACTGTCGTCGGCGCTATGTCGCTGCGTGTTCCCCAGCTAAGAAGAGGCAATTCGGCGCGCAGGAACCAGAGCAGAACAGCGAGAATCGCGAATTCCGTAGCCACCGTCGCCCATGCGGCGGCCCAATATCCCCATATCGGTATAGTAATCGCGATCACTACGATGTTGAATGCCGCGCCTGACAGGATCGCCGTGGTTCTCTGCCACTGACGGCCTGACGCCGTAAGCCAGGTCGCTAGCCCGCTATTGAAGAAGCGGAACACGATCGCCAGGCTGAGGACTCGCAGAACTGGCGCCGCGCCTTCGAGCTCCCCACCGAACGCCAGGGAAACGAACCATCCCGAACCGACGAAGACGACTATCGAGAGGGCCAGGCCGACGCAGACATTGATGGTCACCATGGATCTAACGAGGCTCGAAAATCGGTCGTTGTCCTCGCCGTAGGCGCGCGAAAGAGACGGCAGGAACGAACGTGTGATGATAAAGACCATTGACGTCAGCGAGACCATCGGATCCGCAACGCCTCCATACACGCCAGTCGCTACCGATCCAGAGATGACGCCGAGAAAGAGGATGTCCATCCTCAGGTATAGAAAAGACCCAACGCCATTCAGTGCGTACGGCACGGATCTCACCAACGCCCTTCGCGCGGATAGGCTGGCTAACGTGACCTTCGGCGCCAGCACTCGAATGAAATCGAGCATTCCGACGGCCGTTCCGGCGGCTCTTGCCAGGGCGACGACAGCGAAGAACGAAAGCAGGCTGGGCGAAACGAAAGATACCAGGATTCCTCCGCCGACGAGGGTGACGGCTGTTATCGCCGTGTTTTTGAACTGCCATTGTGCTTGATCGTGGGCGAGGAAGGCCGCTCCCAGAATGGGTTGTGCAGCGCCGAACAGCACCGCGAGAGTTCCAATCGCCACAAGGGCTCCGGTTAGCGGATCCACAGTTGCCGTGACTACGGCAAGCAGTAAGCCTGCCGGCAAGGCTATGAGTGCCACCGCCTTCAGGGCCTCTAGCGTTAATGTGCCTGTGGATCCCGGAGCTCGCGGAATCTCCCTGGTGAGGTAGATCCCAAGTCCTGCTTCAGATGCCAACTGAGCGAGTCTGATGACGGCCAGGCCAAAGATGAGTTGGCCGCCAACGCCTGGACCGAGCGCTCGGATCGCCACGATGATGATCGCTACCTCCGCCAATCCGCGTCAGACGGCTGCGAGGCCAAGGAATACCGAGTTCCTGGCTATGTTGTGATTCATGATCCGTCGGACGCGGCTAATCATCCAGAGGTCACCACGGCCTTGTCGGGAGCCGATACTGCTGCACTTCGCGGAATCACTGATCGGTACATTTCGTTCCAGCTGTCGAGCATGGGTTCTAGCCCATGGCTCTCGGCTATGCGCCTTCTTGCTGCCTTCCCCAGCTTCAGCCTGAGCGTCCCGTCAGAGTGCAAGGTTGAGAGATGGGCACCGATCACCTCAGCGTCGCCAACAGCAGCCAAAAGGCCGCTGATGCCGTCATCGATAAGCGATTGCGCCCCCGCAACGTTCGTTGAGACTAGCGG
>JAZGDW010000069.1:0-2675 GCA_036478295.1 Candidatus Krumholzibacteriia bacterium | reverse complement strand
GTATACAAAGGTTCGGGCACCGTTCGACGGTGTTATCACCAAGCGGTTCGTCGAGCACGGTCAAAATCTGAGCATCAGCACCGAACTATTCGAGTTGGTTGACCCCACCCCTCTTCTTATCCGTATGTACATGCCCGAAAATGAAATTCGGGATATCCGCATCGGCCAGGCCGTGACCATCGAGCCCGATAACAACCCGGACGTAACGCTCGAGGGCATGATTGTCCGCATCGCTCCGGAGGTCGACGAGCGAACGGGTACCGTGAAGGTGACCGCCGAAACTCGGGGCAAGGCGATGCCGGGCAGCTTCGCACGCATAAAAATCGTAACGGACACCCGGCGCGGCTCGTTGACCATTCCTCGCCGAGGGCTGGTTTCCGATGCGGGCGAACTCTACGTTTACGTGGCTGAAGCGGATACCGTACGCAAGGCAGCGGTTCATATAGGGTACCAGGATGAAGATTATGCTGAGGTACTTGACGGCGTCGACGACGGTGAGAATGTTGTGGTCGTCGGCATCGGTGGACTTCGCACCGGTACCAAGATAAAAATCCTGGACCCGAACATGCAGGATACGCTGTCGCGCGAGGAAGACAAGATGGAAGTCCGTCCCGCGTCCAACTAACGCTACACCGCCGCAACGGCGGCGTAGCGTTTGGCGATTGGAGCAGACGGCACAAGCGCCGCAGCTCAATCGCCAACGCGACTGAGGATTTCCGGAGTGGCGAGTCGGTTGGCGATTGGAACAGACGGCGCAAGCGCCGCAGCTCAATCGCCAACGCGACTGAGGATTTCCGGAGCGCCGGCGACTGAGGACAATCTCCCAACACACCGGCCCGCTCGGTGAGCGGGTGACCAAGAGGGAAACACGTGAAGATTATCAGCTTTTCGATTGGGCGACCTGTAACCATCGCGATGATCTTCATTGCGGCCGTGGTCTTCGGTCTGGTGTCGGTGGGTCGCCTCGATCTGAAACTCCTTCCTGAAATTTCCTATCCCACACTCACCCTTCAGACGGAGTATCCGGACGCGGCGCCGCAGGAAGTCGAGAGCTTCGTGACCCGGCCGCTCGAGGAAGCAGTCGGTGTGATTGCGGGCCTGCGCAACCTGCGTTCCGTTTCCAAAGCAGGCATGTCCGAGATCACGCTCGAATTCTCATGGGACACCGAGATGGACTACGCTGCCCTCGATGTGAGGGAAAAGACCGATCTCATCGAGCTTCCGCGGGACGCGAGACAACCGGTACTGCTGAGATACGACCCGGCTCTGGATCCGGTCATGAGGCTCGGGATCTTTGGAGACGAGAACCTCGTGCGGCTGCGCTACATCGCGGACCGTACGGTCAAGAAGGAACTTGAGTCGCTCGACGGTATCGCCAGCGCAAAGGTTCTGGGTGGTCTCGAGGAAGAGATCCAGGTCGTGCTGGATGAAAAGAAACTCGCGACCTACGGGATTCCCATTTCATTGGTGAGCAACCGTCTGCTCGAGGACAACATCAATCAGTCGGGGGGCAAGCTTCGCGATCGGGGTTCGGAATTTCTCCTGCGCACGGAGAATGAATTCAAGGACCTGAACGACATACGAAACACCATTGTCAGCAGGCAAGAGGGCCGCAAGATCGTGCTTGGTGACCTCGGGACCGTAACGAGGGGCAGTCGCGAGCGAGAGGTGATAACGCGCATCAACGGCAAGGAAGCAGTCGAGGTCGCCATCTACAAGGAGGGCGACGCAAACACGGTCGAAGTGGCGGGGCGTGTTCGACGCCGCGTGGAAGCAATCGAGAAACAGTTGACCGGTGGCGTAGAGATGCAGGTGCTCTTCGACCAGTCGCGCTTCATCAAGACCTCGATCAACGAAGTGCTGTCCAACGCGCTGCTCGGCGCGCTGTTGGCAATAACGATTCTCTACCTTTTTCTCAGAGACATTAGAAGCACGCTCATTATCGGACTTTCTATTCCCATCTCTATTCTCACTACCTTCGTGATGATGCGCCAGTTGGGCGTATCGCTCAACCTGATGTCCCTGGGCGGGCTTGCCCTGGGTGTGGGTATGCTGGTGGACAACTCGATCGTCGTGCTCGAGAGCATTTCCCGTTACAAGGAACAAGGGCTGGGCCGTAAGGAGGCCACGTTCAAAGGTGCGAGCAGCGTCGGCATGGCGGTGATCGCGTCGACCCTGACGAGCGTGGCGGTGTTCCTACCGATCATTTTCGTAGAGGGAATCGCCGGCCAGGTGTTTCGCGATCAGGCGCTTACCGTATCGATATCGCTGCTGGCGTCACTGATCGTCTCGCTCATGCTGATCCCGATGATCTCGTCGCTGCAGGGGCGGACTTCGCAGAGTGAGGAGGCGTTGTTCGGCGAACGGAATACCGTGCTGAAGCAGAGACGCCGGCTCACCCGCGGCGTGATCAAGGCGTGGCACTTTCAGACAGACACCGTACCGGTTTTCACGCTGAGAACCGGACGCGCCGTGGGAGGGGGAATGCAGGCGGCCGCCAGGTTCGTGCTCAGACCCTTTCTCGCTGCCTTTTCCGCGGTGTACGGCGCGATCGAGAACCAGTACGTGCCGGCACTTGACGGCGTGCTGAACCGTCGCGCGGCGTTCTTGTTCGCGATGGTCCTGCTGTTCGGTGCCAGCGTCTGGGCATCGGGTTTTCTGGGCGCCGAACTAAT
>JAZGDW010000068.1:0-37472 GCA_036478295.1 Candidatus Krumholzibacteriia bacterium | reverse complement strand
TCGATTCGAGAAGTTTATCGCTCAACGAAGTTCCGGGGGTCAGCACCTCGACCACGTCCCGGCGCACGAGCCCCTTGGCCTGCGAGGCATCTTCGACCAGATCGCAAATGGCCACGCTGCGCCCGGCGGAAAGGAGCCGTGTGATGTAGTTCTCCACCGAATGGAAGGGCACGCCCGCCAGCGGCACTGGGTTCGGCTTGTTCTTGTCGCGGGTAGTCAGTGCGATATTGAGAATTCGCGAGACGTCCACCGCATCCTCGTAGAACGTTTCGTAAAAATCACCTACACGAAAGAAAAGGATGCAATCTGCGTACTTGGACTTGATGTCCCGGTACTGCGCCATGAGAGGCGAGGCATTATTGGCCATATTTATGGAAGGGGTATGATGGACAACTCTTCGTCCACTTTGGATGCAATGCGGTCCGCTCTTTTTTCAGCGGCTTCTTTTGTCTGGAAATAACCATAGCGAACGCGATGTATTTCCCGGTTGTTCAGCAGTCCGCGGTCGATGCGCACGCCCGGCAGCACGCGTTTGAGAGCGGCCGCCATCTTGATCGCGTTGGTCCGGTCGTGAAACGCACCGAACTGTATCGTGTATCCCGCTGACAGCGGGTCCTGTTCCTCGCTGGTCGCCGCTGCCTCGCGCCGCTGCGGCCGCTCGTTCATGAGCTCCAGCTTCTGTGCGGCAAGCAGGGCTTCCGGGGTGTTTCTGAACTCGTCGACCACTTCCTCGAACGCTTCCCTGGCGTCGCGTGTCCTCCCTTGCTTCTCCAGGCATTCCGCGTAGCGGTACATGGCGGTGGGGCTGATGGCGGTGCGGGCGATCGCACGGTACTTGCGGCACGCCTCGTCAGTGTTGTTCGAATTCATCTCGATCTCGGCCAGCGACAGGTACGCCCAGGGGCGGTACTTTCCCCTCCGTACCCGCTGGAGAAAAGCCCTCGCGTCCGGGTAGCTCTTCGACATCGCGGCCGACATCCCTTGAAAAAAACACGCCTCCTCGGAACTGCCGCAGGCCTGCGACGACTCGAGAATCCTGAACGCCTTGCCGTAGTTGCCCAGGGCGTACTGTATCTTTGCAAGTTCGACTTGTGACGCGTCCGCCAGCTCGCTGGCGGGATCGAGTCGAATGACTTCCTGGTAGATGATCTCCGCCTCCGACACAGAACTCTTGAGACCCGCGAGAAGATACAGCGCCTCCTGCCTGCGCTCTCCCGTCACGGTGCGGGCGATGTCCACCAGTTTGCTCTCGGCGAGATCGTAGCGGAGACGCGCGATATCACGTTTCGCGCTCAGGATACTTGCCGCCGTCGCGGAGCTGGCGAGCCCTGTCGCGAGAATAACGCCCAGGACACCCAGCGTTGCGATGGCTCTATGGTTCATGATTGGAAGAGAAGGAGTCGAAGGCGCTGCACTTCGGACAATGCCAGCGCATGATCGCCGATTGAAACTCGCACCGGTTGCAGGCGAAGACTTGCGAATTGGACGCTTCTTTCATCGACTTGTCGAGGAAACCATCGAGGGTTTCTCGGTCGCGAAACCTGCAGTAAAACGACGTCAGCATGAGGGATCCTCGTATCGACTGTGGACAAACCGCGACGAAGTTCTCCAGCAACTCGATGGCGTCTTCGCCCCGCCCCTGTTTCTTGTAGAAACGGGCCAGCGACAGGTTGGCCGCCTCGTCCTCTACCCGTGCGGCTCGAACCTGGTCGTATATCTTCTCGATTTCACCGAAGCGGCCCTCGTCGAACAACGTGCTTTCCAGTTTGGTGAGAACCGACCCGGCCAGCAGCGGCGACAGCACGGCCACCCGTTTCCAATGCTCGATCGCTTCGGTCAGGTGGTTCGCTTCCTTCGCGAAATCGCCGAGCATGAGCAGGCAGGACGCACACTCCGGGTCGTGTTTCAGAGCGCGCTGCAGGAGCTTTCGGGCCTCCTTGAGCTCGCCCTTCTCCAACTGGGATTCCGCCGCCGACACCAGAAAAAGCGCCACCTCGCGCTCACCGATGCCGCCGAGCTTACGGGCTTCCTTCAGAACCTCGTAGGCCTTCTCGTAGTCACCGACGGCATGATGATGCCCCGCCAGCGTGAGAAGAACGTTCCCCTCGTTCTTCAATCCTCGAACGGCAACTTCGAGCACCTTGATCGACTTCTCCGGGTTTCCCATGCTGGCGTAATCGGCGGCGAGGTTCATGTATATTTCGACCTTCTCGTTCTTCGACAGGTCGGTCTTCACCGTGAGACTCTGGTGGATCTGCAGGGCCTTCGTTAGCTCACCCCGGTCCCGCAACAACGCGCCCAGCTTGATGTACGCGTCGATTGGGCCGTTCCCGCTCCTAACTGATTCCTGCAATCGGTCGAACGCGGCATCCTTGTCACCGTCGACGAGGAGTTTGAGTGCCTGGATGTACGGATCCTGCGGCAAGGCGCGGGTTCGTCTGCCCCGGGTGGCGTAGAGAAAAACTCCGAGGATAAGGACGGCGGCCACCGCCAGGAGATAATAATAGAAGGGCAAGTCCATAAGCGTTCCGCGCGGCGGGTCCTACAGGTTCACGGTCGACTCTTCGCCGCCGCTGTCACTTTCTTCCAACGGCAGGTTGCGCAGCGCGGCCAGTTCTCTCTCGAGCTTGGAGATTTCCCGTTGTTTCAGGCCCACCGTGTGTCGCAACTGGAATTCGCTGAAGATAAAGATGAGAAATGAGAAAACCATGCCCGCCGCAAAAACCGCGAGCAGCAACAGGTTCAACGACATCTGGGGGAACGTCTTGGTAAAAAACGAGAAATCCACACTCTGGTCGGCGTTGTTCATACCGATCCACAAGAATGCGATCACCCCGACCAGGATTATCACGCTACGAATCAACCACACGTCCGGCGCCTCCTTCACTTTCGCCCCAAATCATGAAACCTTTCCCGGGGCAGGTCAATCAAAATTCAGGCCAACACACGCGGCAAACGCTGCCTCTCACAAAAAAGCTGTCCCCACCGAGGTCCGCGCTTCGGGAACTCGGTAGAGACAGCGGAGAAAAAAGCCGCGCCAGGTAGCTAGGCTTCTTCCTTTTCGTCTCTTGCGTCCGAAGCGTCACCGGGCTCAGCCTCGGTCGTTGCTTCCGGTACTGCTTCCGGTTCTGCCTCAGGCTCTGCCTCAGGCTCTGCCTTAGACTCTGCTTCAGGCTTTGCCTTAGACTCTGCTTCAGGCTCTGCCTCAGACTTTGCTTCAGGCTCTGCCTCAGACTCTGCTTCAGGCGTTGCCTCAGACTCTGCTTCAGGCGTTGCTTCAGACTCTGCTTCAGGCGTTGCTTCGGGCACTGCTTCCGCTGCCGGTTCGCCGGTGGCACCCGACTCGTCAAGTGCCTGCTCCGAGCCCGCATCCACCACCTCTGCAACGGCGGGCGGCGACTCGCTCTCTGTCGCCGCGCCGGCATCGGGCTCGTGTGCATCGGGGGCTGCACCGTCCACGTCGCGGTCGCCCACCTCACCGCCCGCGTCCGTGTCCTCTTCCGTGGAGGCGGCCGCAGCGCGCAGCTCGCTCGGCTTGGGATCCTTTATCGGGAAGCGCTTGTGGAAACTCTCAATCTCATCGTCCTCCTTGTCCTTCAAGAAAGCGGCGATACTGAGAACGATGCGCTTGTTCTTCGGATCGATCTTGATCACGCTCAGCCAAAGCCGGTCACCGTCTGAGAAACAGTCTTCCGGGTGGTCCAGATCGGGTTTGGCCATCTGCCCGACCGGCACGAAACCTTCCACGTCCGGCCGGAGTTCCACCACGGCACCGCGCTCGAGCAGGCGGGTGACGGTGGCCTCGGTCACCGTGTCCACAACGTACTCCACCGCGAGAGCTTCCCAGGGATTCTCGGTCATTTGTTTCATCCCCAAGCTGATCCGTTTCTTGTCCTGGCTGATCTCGAGGACCACCACTTCGATGTCATCGCCTTTCTTGACGATTTCACTGGGATGACGCACGCGTTTGGCCCAAGACATGTCGGAAATGTGCAGCAATCCGTCGATGCCGTCCTCGATCTCGACGAATGCACCGAAGTTGGTCAGGTTACGCACCTGGCCGGCGAGCTTGGTTCCGACAGGGTACTTCTTCTCGATCTGGCTCCACGGATCCGGTTCGATCTGCTTGAGACCCAGCGAGATTTTCTGATGTTCTTTGTCGACTTTCAGGACCATCGCTTCGACAATCTCACCGATGGCGACCACCTTCGACGGATGACGCACGTGGCGTGTCCAGGACATCTCCGATATGTGGATCAGGCCTTCGACCCCTTTTTCGAGCTCGACGAACGCACCGTAGTCGGTGATGCTGACCACCTTGCCGTTCACTCGCTCAGAGACGACGAAGCGGTCCTCCACCCCGTCCCACGGATGCGGTGTCAGTTGCTTCAGGCCGAGAGAAATCTTCTCCCGTTCTTTGTCGAAATCGAGCACCTTCACCTCGATGGTGTCGCCGATCGACACCACCTCCGACGGATGACCGATGCGACCCCATGTCAGGTCAGTCAGGTGGAGCAGGCCGTCGACACCACCCAGATCGACGAAAGCCCCGAAGTCGGTAATATTCTTCACGACACCTTCGCGGACCTGCCCGGTCTCGAGTTCACTGAGCAGCGTCTTCTTTTGCGCCTCTCGCTGCTGTTCGAGAACCGTGCGCCGGGAGATAACGATGTTCCTCCGTCGCTTGTTGATCTTGATGATTTTGAATTGAAGCGTCTGGCCGATGAGCTCATCGAGGTTGGGCACCTGGCGCAGCGCAATCTGACTTCCCGGCAAGAAGGCGTCCACACCAAGGAGATCGACGACGAGGCCGCCCTTGATGCGGCGCGATACGCGGCCTTCCATAATCCGCAGCTCGTCGTATCCGACCTTGATCTCGTCCCACACCTTGAAGAAATCGGCTTTTTCCTTGGAGAGCACGACCAGGCCGTCCTGGTTCTCCAGTTTCTCCAGGTACACGTCGATCTCGTCACCGGTGTTAATCTGTGCGAAGTCACGGAATTCCGAGATGGGAATCGTTCCCTCGCTCTTGAAACCGACGTCGACGATGATCTCGTTCTCCCGGATCTCGGTCACCTCGCCCTTGACGATCTGGCCTTCTTCAAATATGTTTACCGTTCTTTCGAATTCCTCGCTCAAGGTGGCGATCGCCGTTTCGTCGAAAGGATTCGCCTCCCGCTCCGCGTCCTCCCAACCCAGCTGCTCGAGCTGAGCGTATACCGGCGAGCGCCCTGGCCCTCGACCGGCTTTCTTGCGGCCCGTGGTCTTGCCCGACGAGCCACCGTTAGGGTTCGTGTCTTCTCCCGGCGCCGCGGCGCCGAGCTCTCCGTCTACCATGTGTAAATTCCCCCTTTATATGGATTTGTCAAAAAAATTGACCCGAGAATAATAAGATTCCGGGGGCATAAATGCAAGCAGAAACGCTTGCTAGCCGGACCCAAGGGCCGGCTAGCTTCCGGGGATTGGAGCTGACAGCCCGCTGGGCTGCAGCTCAATCCCCTCACCTGTCGGGCCAATCCCGCTCAGGCCTCGCTCGGTGGTTGGTGGTGCTCATCCTTCAGGGCCTGGATGGCGCTCATCACCATGGCCCCAAAGTCCCGATAGTGGTCGGCATCCTGGTATTGCGACAGATCCTTCTCGGTCAGCCGCATAGGCCGCCCGTGGATCACGGTTAGCCGTGGCCGGCGAAACAGGGACTTCTTGAGGCTCATGGTACCGTCCACATAGAGGGGGTAGACGGAAACTCCCGACTTGAGCGCGAGGTAACCCGTCCCCGGCTTGGCCGGTCGAAGCGTGGCGGCTCTGGAGCGACCGCCTTCCGGAAAGATGATGATCGATTGTCCCTCCGCCAGCAGTTCCAGGTAGGTGTCCATCGCCGCCCGGTCGAAGGTGTGGCGGCGGATCGGAACGGCGTTGACAGCGGAGAGCAGCCATCCGACGGGCTTTACTTTGAAGAGCGCCTTCTTGGCCACAAAAAACAGGTTGCGCCGAATGGTCGAGCCCACCAGCGGGGGATCCGCGTTGGACTGGTGGTTGCACGCGTAGATGTAATTCTCCGCGTAGTCATGACGGTCCTTGCGAATCACGCGCAGACCCCAGAAGACCTTGGCAATGAGGAAAAAGAACCCCTGGCCGGCGCGGAGCGGCAGATTTCGCCTCCGCAGCGCGCGCAGCCGCTGAGGCTGGTCCACGAGCGCGAGAATACGGCCGGCCACTTCCCGTGCCGTCTCGACCACCGACTGAACCTGCTGCTCGATCGTCAGGTCGGACGTGTCGATGATGCGGGCTCCGACCGGCACCTTGAGCGGGCTGACGGACCGCGTGCTGTCGCGGTGGTCACGCTTTTTCAACTCTTCGCGGACCGCGGCCAGCTCGCTTGCGATCCCGCGCGCCTCGAGTTCTTCGAGGCGGCGTGCGGCCCGCACTTCGAGCGACGCATCCAGGTAGACTTTCACGTGAGCGCTGGGCAGCACCACGCTCCCGATATCCCTTCCTTCGAGGACCACGCCTCCGTTACCGGACAGGGCACGCTGCCGCCTGACCATGGACTGCCGCACTTCAGCATGGGCGCTCACCAACGACACCTGCCGTGTGATCTCCGGGGCGCGTATGTCCGAGGTGACGTCTTCGCCGTCCATGAGCAGTGCCCGGCCTGCGGCGCTGTCGGCAAACTCGATATCGACCGCATCCGCCAACCGCCCGACGGCCGCGGCGTCGCTGGGGTCGGCGCCGGCCCGCAACGCCTTCAGGGTTATCGCGCGGTACATGGCGCCGGTATCCACGTGGCGCAGACCAAGTGCACGGGCCACCTCCCTCGCCGTGGTCGTCTTGCCGGAGGCGGACGGGCCGTCGAGAGTAATAACGATTTCGCGCAGAACGTCTTTTTCGGTCCTGGGGAGACTCATATCGGCTGCCCACACGCCTTGGCGCTCTTCGTTACCGGGTTTGGGAGACCAGCGCCCTGAACGCGCTCAAAAACCGTTTGTTTTCCTCGGGTGTGCCCATGTTCACGCGGAATGAATTGTCCGGCCCTCCGAACGGAGCCATGGGTCGAATGATGATGCCCTGTTCCTCGAGGCGCCCGCAGACATCGCCGGCGAAATCCTCCGGTATCACGAACAAGAAGTTTGTCTGCGACGGCGGGCACGTGCACCCCAGGGCGAGGATTGCTTCTCTTACCGCCTCACGCTCTCGAATAATCTCGTCGATGACCGGACGGAGTTCGTCCCGGCAATCGATCGCCGCCACCGCCGCCGCCTGCGCCAGCCGGTTGACGTTGAAGGGTTGTCTCATTTTGTGCAGGATGCCTGCCACACGTCGGTCGGCCACGGCGTACCCGACACGCATGCCGGCGAGCGAATAGAATTTTGAAAACGTCCTCAAAATCACCAGGTTCTCGTGCCTCTTGCGCAGCTCGAGACTGTCCGGATAATCCGTTGCGTGCACGAATTCCTCGTAAGCTTCATCCAGAACGACCAGGGTGTGATCCGGCACCGACTCCAGAAAGTCCTCCACCTGTTCCCGATTGTTATACGTGGCCGTGGGATTGTTCGGGTTGCAGATCCAGACGATCCGCGTCTTGTCATTGATCGCCTTTGCCATCGCCGGCAGATCGTGCGTGTAGTCCCGGCACGGCACTTCCACCCGGCCCACGCCGCACTGCTGGCAGACAACATCGTAGATGAGAAAGCTCAACTGGGAAAACACGCAGTTCTGGTCCGGTTCGACATACGCCCGAATGAGCAGATCGAGTATTTCGTTGGTGCCGTTGGCGACAAACACCTCGTCCATCCCCACGCGGTGCATGTCCGCCAGCTTGCGAGTGAGCACTGGAGCCCCGGACTCCGGATAACGATTGGCGGATTCCATCTCCTTCATGACCGCCTGTTTGATCTTTGCCAGCGGGGGGTATGGATTCTCGTTCGAGGCCAGCTTGATGATGGGCCGTTCCGAACCCCGCTCGCGCTTGGCCTGCTCGATCGGTTTGCCCGGTGTGTAAGGTCTGATGCGGCGAATGAATGGTTTGGCGAGCTTGTCAAGATCCACGTTCATCACGTCCCTGCTGCAGCACCCTCTCGAGGCGTTCGAGCTCCCGTCGTTCCAGCGGGCGAACCGCCCCCAGTGGGAGGTTACGGATCGACAGCGGCCCAAAGCGTATGCGCCGCAACTTCACCACTTTCAGCCCGACTGATTCACACATTCGGTGCACCTGACGGTTTCTGCCTTCGCGAAGCGTTATCTCAAGAATCGATTCACGTCCCATTTGCCGGACGAGCCCAACGGCGTCCCTGTCCTCCTTGCGCGAACGGCGACCCGGCGAGGCGAGTCTGCACATCTCGACGAGCTTTCTGTCACTGATGGTTCCTCTCACGCGGGCGTGGTACGTTCGGGGAATCTGGTACCGTGGATGTGTCAAACGGTAGCACAGCATTCCGTCGTTGGTCAAAAGAATTAGGCCGGTGGTGTTGATGTCGAGGCGGCCGACCGGAAACAGCCGGCGCCGGCGCGTATATTTCTTGCAGAGTTCGAGAATAGTCGGGCGACCTTGGGGATCGGTCACCGTGGAGACGAACCCGGTGGGCTTGTTCATGACCAGAACCAGCGGGCGCCCGGGGGGCGACAGCGCCTTGTTGTCCAGGCTGACGCGGTGGACGCCGGGCACGACCCGCGTCGCTGGATCCGTCACCCGTCGACCGTCGACCGCAACCCTTCCCGCCGTTATCATCTCGTCACAGGTTCTTCGCGCCCCCGCACCGAGCATGGCAAGAAAACGGTTCAGTCGAATCGGGTCCTTGTCGTTCGCCTTACCCATGGGACCGGGCTCAATCTGGAGTGTCGCTCTGCGGCACCGGGTCACCGTTGCCGCCGGGCGAGTGATCCGCCACAGGCCTCGCAACACTTTCCTCACCGGGAGGCGCATGCGCAGTGGCCTCGTCCTCGGTCAGTCCGGAGGTCCCCAGGCTCGCGGCGTTCGGCGCTTCCGAGCCTTGCTCCGCTCCCCCGCCCTCGTCTCGCTCCGCCTGGGCACTTTCCTCTTGCTCCAGCATCGCCTCGAGTTCCTCAACGGAAGGAAGATCCTTCAAGCGGTCGAGACCGAGATACTCGAGAAACTCCGGCGTCGTTCCGTAGAGGAACGGCGCACCCAGCACCTTGGCCTTGCCGGCGATGCGGATGAGCCCTCGTTCCATGAGGGTTGTCAGCACGCCCCCACAGCTCACGCCACGGATGTTCTCGACGTCGGCGCGTGTGATCGGCTGCTTGTAGGCGATGATGGCGATCGTCTCCATACCCGCTCGGGTCAGCCTCTGCTTGCGCTTTCCCGCATAGAGCTGCGACACGTATTCCGCGTATTCCGGATTCGTCGCCAGCTGCAATCCGCCGGCGACCCGTTCGAGGACAATACTCGGGAACTCGTCGGCAAGGCGCTTTTCGACCCTCGCCACCGACGCCTTCAGGTCCCCCGGCTCCACGTCCTTCACGATGGCGGACAGTCGTTTTGTCGACAGCGGCTCATCGGAAGCGAACAGCAGCGAGAGAACAACGTTGTCTAGTTGTGATGGCTCCATGGTCTTCCCGGTGTGGGTCTGGTTTCGCTCACGTGCCCGCGGAATCGCGCTCGGTTGTCGCGGGCGTATCTGCAGCGCCCGTCTCGGCAGGCTGTTGCGCTCGGTAGATCCATATCTCACCGAACGCGCCCTCCTGTCTTGCCTTGATTGCCAGGCGCTTCAACAGTTCCAACACGGCGATGAAGGTCACCACGATCTCGAGCCGGCTCGAGGAAGTCTCGAACAACTCCCGGAAACGAACTTGATCCTGTTTCTTCAGCATGGCTTCGATAACATCGATTTTCTCTTCGATGGTGAATTCTTCGGGCGTGATCTCCGCGTCATCGTCGGCGTCGATCTCCGCCACGATCTGGCGAAATACCTTCATCAGCTCGAACAGGTTCAGATCCAGCACCGCCTCACCCCGGTATTCCTTCTCCCGCTGGGGCACGGGGCGGATGAACATCCGCGAGCGCTCTTCCTCCATGTCTTTGAAGCTCCGGGCCGCTTCGACCATCTTTTTGTATTCCAAGAGGTTACGGACCAGATCTTCGCGCGGGTCTTCCTCCTCGTCGTCCCGGCGCAGCAACATCTGCGCTTTGAGCCGCATAAGGGTGGCCGCCAGCACAAAGAACTCCCCGGCCAGGTCGATGTGAAGGCGCTCCATGACGTCGAGGTACTCGAGATAGTCGCGGGTGACCTTTGCGATCGGGATGTCGTAGACGTCCAGGTTGTCGCGTTTGATCAGGTAGAGGATTACCTCGAGCGGAGCCTTTATCCCTTCGAGCTCTGCCTTATATTTTGGTTCTTCCGCGTGGTCCACGAGATAACTCCAGTGTGCCGGCCATTTCAGCGCGATAGTATGCGGAGTTCTCGATCTGTGTCAAGAACTGTTGGGCGTGTGGCGACTAACCGGCACGCGGGTGAAATGCGCGGTGCACCTCGATCAAGTGCCGGGTATCGACCGTCGTATATATTTGGGTCGTGGAGATGTCGGAATGGCCGAGCAACTCCTGCACGTACCGGAGGTCGGCGCCACCTTCGAGCAGGTGGGTGGCAAACGTGTGCCGGAGGACGTGGGGGCTTACCTTGCGCTGGATGCCCGCCGCCCGCGCGTGGCCGGTGAGTCGCTTGAAAAACCCGACCCGGGAGATCCTGCCCCCACGGTGGTTCAGGAAGACCTGCGCGCATACCGCACCCCGGCAGAGAAAGGGCCGGCTCGCCGACAGGTAGCCCCGCAGGGCCCGGGCGGCCGGTTCTCCGTAGGGAATGACCCGCTGCTTGCCGCCCTTTCCCCGTACGACCAGTATTCGCTCGCGGTCCCGGACTTCGTCGAAGGTCAAGTTGCACAACTCGGATGCGCGGAGCCCCGCGGCGTACGCCAGTTCGAGCATTGCTCTATCTCTTATACCTAAGTAACTATTATCAGGAGTGTTGAGCAGACGCTCCATTTGCTGGATCGTCAGCACGCCGGGCACGCGCCGCGTCTTTCGCGGGCTTACGACCTCACCCATTTCCACCTGTCCCACGATCCCCTCCCGCAGCAGGAAGCGGTGAAAGTGTCGTATGGCAGAGAGTGCTCGTGCCCTCGAGGAGCCGCCAAGACCACGCCGGACCAGCCGGGCGAGGTGGAGCTCCAGCCCCTCCGCGGGCAGCGTTGCACGCCGGCCGCCCTGGACTTCTTTCACCGTCGAAACATAGGCCCGCAGGTCTCTCTGGTAGGCTTCGACGGTCTTCGCCATGAGGCCGCGCTCGCTTACCAGGTAGTCCAGGAACTGCTCAATCGCCGTATCGAGCTTATTCTTCATACGATTTGCTTGACTCGGACGCTGCCGAATGTTAGCTTTCTACAGATTTTAGTCCGGAGGGAAAGAATGCCACAACACAAATCAGCGAAAAAACGCCTGAAGACCAGTCTCGAGCGCCAGTCCCGCAACCGGGCGGCCCGCAGCGCGCTGAGGGGCTCGGTAAAGGCGATCCGGGAATTGCCGAAGGCAAAGGCGGAAGAAGCGGTCAAAGCGATGCATTCCATCCTGGACCGCGCCGTCAATCGCGGACTCTTCCACAAGAACAAGGCGGCGCGCTTGAAGGCCCGCTTCAAACCGGGCAAATAGGACCGCACACCAGCGGACGGTTACGGCGGCGGCGCTGACGAAGCGCGGCCGCTTTTTATTTCACTTCCCCGTAAAAGCGTTCTAGCACGTCAATAACCGCCGCGCGGTCGACCAGCTCGGAACGGTCGTCGCAGCGGTAGTATATTTCCACCTTGCCGTTCTTGAGGTTGCGCTCGCCGAGCGTGACCCGCAACGGGACGCCCACCAACTCCGAATCCTTGAACTTGAAACCGGCGCGCAGCTCGCGGTCATCGAACAGGACATCCCACCCGGCCCCCTGCAGCTCTTCGTAGAGCGCGTCCGCCACCGCCACCGTGTCTTCATCGTTAGTATTGACAGGCAGAATGATGGCGTGGAACGGCGTAATGGATTTCGGCCATCGTATTCCCCTCGAGTCATGGCTGGCCTCGATCGCCGCCGCTACCGTGCGCGAGACGCCAAACCCGTAGCACCCCATAATGAAGTGGCGTTCTTTGCCTTCGCGGTCGAGGTAGGTTGCGTTCATGCTCTTGCTGTATTTCGTGTCCAGCTTGAATATGTGCCCCAACTCGACGCCGCGTCTTGCGGTGAGGGTCCCGTTGTCGCAGCGTACGCAGCGGTCCCCCTCCTCGGCCACGCTGACGCGCTGGCACTCGGTTGCTTCGAAATCGCGTCCCATTTGCACACCGCGCAGGTGGGCGTCGGTGGTGTTCGCCCCCACGATCATCCCCTCGTATTCTTCTAACAGCGGGTCCGCGATGATCCGGGTTCCGGCCGGCAGCCCGACGGGTCCCGCGAACCCCACGTCGGCGCCGGTCAGTTTGACGATACCCTTCTCGTCCAGCGGTTCGCCGTAGGGATCGCCCAGTATTTTTATGAGCCTGGCTTCGTTGAGCATCCGGTTGCCGGGGATGAGCACCGCCACCACTTCCCCCTGCGAGCGAAAGAGCAGCGTCTTGACGAGCTGCGACGCGTCCACTTTCAGGAATGATGTGACGTCGTCGACGGTCGTGTGTCCCGGGGTATCGACCTTTTTTGGTTGCTGCAGCATCTTTTCTTTTTTTGCCGGGGGCCTGCCGCGGCTTTCTGCCCGTTCCAGGGCCGCCGCGTAACCGCACCGGCAAATCAGGATCTCGCTCTCTCCCTGCTCGGTGAGCACCACGAATTCGTGGTTCACGTCACCACCGATCTTCCCCGCGTCCGCTTCGACCATGACGTTCTCCAACTCGCACCGATCCAGGATACGGGCATACGCCGTGGCCATGTTCTGATAGGTCTCCTCGAGCGACTCCTGCGACTCGTGAAAACTATAGGCGTCTTTCATGATGAATTCTCGGGCCCGCATCACGCCGAAGCGTGGCCGGATCTCGTCGCGAAATTTGGTCAGTATCTGGTAGAGGCACTGAGGTAGCTGGCGGTAGCTGCGCAGCTCGCTGCGGGCCAGGTCCGTTACCACCTCTTCATGCGTCGGTCCGAGGGCGAAGAGCCGTTCCTTGCGGTCTTTGAGCTTGAATAGCTCCGGTCCGAAGTGCTTGAACCGCCCGGTTTCCTCGTAGAGCTCCGACGGGTGCAGGATAGGCATGAGGATCTCCTGGCAACCGATACGGTCCATTTCCTCGCGCACGATGCGCTCGACCTTCTTTAGAACTTTGAAGCCCAGAGGCAGGAACGTGTAGACACCGGACGTGAGTTTCTTGATGACACCCGCCCGCAGCATCAGTCTATGGCTGGGAATCTCGGCGTCACTCGGACTTTCCTTGTAGGTCGGCAGATAATAGCGGGACCACCGCATCGCGCCCTCCGATTCTGAATCGATACAAGTATGGAGACTAGTAGTTGAGCCCGATAAAAAGCTCGAAATCTGTATTGCTGGATATACTACTGAAATCGGTGGCCCGTGTAAAGTTGACACGGATGACGGGTGCGAAACCGAGGTTGAGCTCGGTGCCGACGCCTATCGTCCCCAGCCAGTCGGTATCGTCGATGAAGCGGCTGACCTTGCCCGCATCGAAGAAGAGGGCTCCCCGGATCAGCGGAAACTCGATCGCACCGATGGGGAGACTGAGCGCGAAGTGGTTGATCAGTGGAAAGCGGATCTCGCTGTTGAGCAGGTAAGTGCTGCGCCCGAAGAATTCCCGAAAATCGTATCCCCTCAGATCCCACGGTCCGCCCAGGTAGAAGATCTGGAAGTCGCTGCCGAAACTGTGCCGGGTGACAAAGCGCTGGGCGAAGACCACGCCCCGCGCGAGCTTGAAGTACTTGCGGATGTCGAAATGCACGGTCGTGTTATCGAAGCCACGTCCTCTGAAATCGATCGTCTGCCCGATGGTGGTATGGTACCGCCAGCCCTTCAACGGTCCCCCCACCGTCCACAGGGTGTTGTCCGAAACGTAGGTCAGAAACGTCGACCCCAGAAAGCTCTTCTGATTGGCCAGTGCGGTGAAATCGGACTCGCGGTCGACGAAGCGCAGTACGAACGAGCCGTCCACGCGTGTGAACTTGCTGAACGGGTAGCTGACACCCGTCGCGATGCCGAAGCGTCGCTCGGACCGGAACACCGTAAAAAAATCACCGGTAAGACTCGTCAGGCTGAAGACGCCGACCGTGTAGTTCAGACGCCGCGTGAGATTCGCATAATTGAACCCGAAGTTGAGCCGTTTGAAGAAATTCCCTTCCTGCTGCGAATTGCTCGTCGTCCCAAAGAACACCTGATACTGGTGATTACCCAGTATGTCCGAGAAGACGACGGCACCCCCGTTGCCCAGGGTTCCGAAGTCCGGGTCGACCGACAACCCTGTGCCCGCGAAATCCAACCCAAGTTTCTGCTTGTAGTCCTGTGTCGTGTAGGTGACACGGGTCGGCTGGGAGCTCATCCAGGTCGAGGTCGTCGTATCGATGGAGGCGGCCATGACATCACCCGCCGCGGACCTGTTCTTGAGTGGAAACTCGAACAGGTGATACTCGCCCTGGTAGTAGCCGCTGGCCACGAAGCCGGAGCGATCGGGCATGAACACCGGAGTGGTCACGCCGCCAATCACGGCCGTCTGCCGGATGACGAGGCGGTCCTCGACGTCGTACAGGTAAATATTGAAAACCCCGTCGCGATCCGACGTGAACAGGAACGTCTTGCCGTCCGGCGACCAGTCCGGATGCGCATCCGAGTGGCTACCACAGGTAAGCGCTGTGACTTCCTTCGAATCGACGTCGACCATGTAGATGCCCTGCCGTTTGCGGTCGCCGGACTCACAGCGGTCGGAACTGAAAATCACCAGGTTTTCCGTCGGGTGGAAATCCGGGTCTTCCTCCGCGTAACGGTCCAGCGTCAAGCGCTCGAGCCGTCCGCTGTCACGCCGGTAGAGAAAGAGGTCCATGCTGCCGGTGCTGTCGATGGCGCTGAAGACTATCTTCGTTCCCTCGTTCGACATCGTCGGCGAGGAGATGACGCTCAAACCGGGAAAGGTAAAGTGTTCGATCTCCTTGTTGCGGACGGTGTCCCACAGGTAGATGGCGTCACGCTCCTGGCGCTTCGCCACGAAAAGAAGCTGGTCACCGTGCGCCTCGAGCTTGCTGCGAAACGCCGGGATGGTTTCGAACGCCGACGAGCGGGCACCTTCCACCAGGGTCTTGCGCTTCAACTCTCCCTGTTTCCCCCGCTCGAGCTTGAACAGGTTCAACACGCCGTCCTGGGCTCCCAGCGCGTAGAGATTGATCTCGCCGTCGCTGCCCAGACCGATAGCGCAGCGCGAGTGAAACGAATGGGGCGGCGTCAACTGCTTGCCGGCGTCCGGCGCGAACGTCGTGTGGAGGATCGCGGGGTAGTAGCGGCGCTTGATGCTCTTCATGAATGCGTCGTTGAGTTCGCGGAGGTCGAGGCCGATGGTGCTCTTTAACACCAGCGGAAACTTGTCCGACATCCACCAGTTTTCCAGTATCTTGATGATCGCCTCGACGCCGAAGTTGTTGCCGATATAACGGATGACCGCCTCGCCCTCCTTGTACATCATGAACGAGCCTTCGATTCTCCAGATGTTCACGAGGTCCAACAGGTGGCCGTGGATGAGGGCGTCCCGTACGAACATATGGCTTCGCGTGTCCGCTTCGCGCGCCGCGATGTACTCGGCCATCCCCTCTACGAACCACAGCGGCGGGTTCGTGTAGTTGAACCGGTTCTTATCACTCATCACCACCGCCAGCTTCTCCAGCATGAAGGCATGGACCATTTCGTGCCGGATGACGTGCCGCAACTCCCACAGAGACCCCGTCATCGGAATGGCGATTCGTCCCTTTATCAAATCGGTAAAGCCGCCCGTGTACTCGGAAATCAGGGAAGGGACAATGTTTGTTTGCTGAAAATCATAATGTGAGCTGTAGAAAACCAGCGGCAGGCGATCGCGAAACTCAAGGTTGAATATCTCCGAGTATTCGAGAAAAGTCCCCTCGACGATGGGTGCGACGAACGCCACCAGGTTGTGCTCGTTGGGATAATAATAGATGTCAACGTGGTCGGTCTGCATGACCTTCCAGTCTTTCTTGCTGTAATTGACCTTGTTCTTGCCGAAGGGGTACTGCGCCAGGCCGGGAGCGGGAAACAGCAACCCGGCGATGGCTGCGATAAGAAATGCCACAAGGGGAGCCCGTCTAGTCATGATGCGTCCTCGAGCAGGTCTTCCATACTGTAGAATCCCCTCTTCTTCGAGGTGATGAAGTGGGCGGCTCGTATCGCGCCGCGTGCGAATACCTGGCGGGAAATCGCGCGGTGCGAGAGCGTAATGACTTCTTCGCGGTTGGCAAACAGCACATGATGCTCGCCGGGGACACCTCCGAGCCTGAGAGAATGGATGTGGACCGGCCGATCCTCCCTCTCTCCACGCCCGGAAATTGGCTTAACGTCGGGTGATATCACCTTAGAAAGGGCAAGTGCCGTACCACTCGGCTGGTCTCGCTTGCCGGCATGGTGCGTTTCGACAATCTCGACGTCATAGTCTTCGAGCAGCGACACCGCACGTCGCAGCAGCTTCTTTAGTGCTAAGATTCCATAACTCATGTTTTCATCGTAGAATACGGCGCTTTCTTCAGAGTATTCCTTGAGTAACTGACGTTCCTTCCCACCCAGACCGGTCGTACCGGACACGAGGGAAATCCCGGATCCGGACATCGCCTTGACCAGGCGGCCCATCGCTTCCGGCCGGGAAAAGTCGATAACCGCCGTATTTTCAGCTTGTTCCTGGGGCACCTGGCCAAAAACCGGAAGGCTTTCTGCGCCAACCGACCCAGACAACGGCCGGTTTTCCCGCAGTTCCAGAATGCCCTTCAAGCGGACCTCTGCCACGTGGGGGGCAAGCGACAGCACGGCCCGGCCCATGCGCCCGCCTGCGCCGTGCACGAGCACCGATGTGGGTGCGGTGACCGTGCTCATGACGCGGCCCCGTCATTGAAGGTCTCCAGGGCTCGTAGAATCCCGTCACGGTTGTGGCTGGACACCGGGGCCAAAGGTGCGCGTACGTCCTCCCGCATCATCCCGGTGGATGCCAGCATCGATTTCATGGGCGACGGGTTGGATTCCACGAAGGCCGCACGCATCACCGGCAACAACCGGAAGTGCAGGTCGCTGGCCCGCTTGAAATCACCCTCGAGCGCCGCCGCCACCATGTCGCGCACGGCCGCCGGCAGAATGTTGGAAATCACCGAGACCACACCGCGCGCACCCAGCGCCAGCATGGCCACGGTCAAGGAGTCGTCCCCCGACAAAACCGTAATGTCACTCTTCGCGCGAATGTCCGATACCGCATCGATACTGCCGCCAGCCTCCTTGATGGCCGCGAAGCGGCCTGTCCGGTGCAGCTCCGCGACGGTATCGGCAGACAGCGTGACGCCGGTGCGCCCCGGCACGTTGTACAGGATAAGGGGCAGCTCGGTCGCGTCCCCAACCTGCCGGTAATGATCCAGCATACCCGCCTGCGACGGCTTGTTATAGTACGGGGTAATCAGCATCGCCGCGTGGGCCCCGGCCGCTTCGGCTTCGCGGGTCAGGCGGATGGTCGACTCGGTCGAGTTGGTCCCGGTGCCCGCGACGACCTGCAGACGATCGCCGACCCGTTCCAGAGCCGTCTCCAGCAGTGTCCTGCGCTCCTTCTCGGCCAGCGTCGCCGCTTCGCCGGTGCAGCCGCACGGCACCACACCCGCCAGTCCGGCTGCCGCCTGGGTCGCCAGCAGCTCCCGGTAGGCGTCCATATCGAGTTCGCCGTCCTTGAACGGCGTTACCAACGCAGTGTACGTCCCCACAAATTCCATACCGGCTATTCCCCCCTGGACAAACGCATGGTGCCTTGGAAACTGACGGCGGTGGGTCCCGTAAGGACGACCCCACTCGCCCCCCATGCCGCCTCTTCGAGGGAGACGCTCAGCGTCTCCCCACCCCGTGTGACGAGCGTCACCGGACTCCGGGCCTTACCGAGCTTGGCCAGCACCACGGCGGCGGCTACGGCGCCGGTGCCACACGCCTCGGTCTCGGCCTCGACTCCCCTTTCGTAGGTGCGCACCGCGACCCTGCCGTCATCGAGCGTCGTCACGAAATCCACGTTGGCCCCGTCCGGCTCGAAGGCGGAGTGCATGCGAATGGCGCGTCCGCGGCCGGCGACGGCACGGTCGTCGAGCGCCCAGACGTCTTTTTCCACCACGACCGCGTGAGGGACCCCCGTGTCTATAAAATGCACAATTTCCTCGCCTTCCGCAACCGGCAAGCAAACGCCTTTCTTGAAAGAGGTTGCGTCGGTCATGGAGATGGCCACCTGGCAGCCCTCCACGTGCCCTTCGATCAGCCCCGGGCCGGTGACAAAGCGCACGTGAACCGTTTCGCCTCGGCCCTCTCCCAGGCCCAAGCGCACCGCATGAAAAGCGGCGCAGCGGGCTCCGTTCCCACACATCTCGGCCTCTCCCCCGTCACTATTATAGTAGCGCATGCGGAAATCGGCCTCTTCGGCCCCCTCGATCAGTATCACACCGTCGGCGCCCACACCGCGGCGCCGATCGCACATCGCGCGGATGCGTGCCGCGTCCAGGCGGATCGCACCGCCGCGGTTATCCATCACCACAAAGTCGTTGCCCGCCCCGTGCATCTTGACGAACGAAATATCCATGGCTAGTCGGCGCCTTCCTCTCCAAGAACCAGTTTACCCAGGCGCACCTTGTCCCCCGGTTTTACGCGAAGCGTATCTGGGTACATGACACACGGCTCCGCGCAAGCGCGCGCAGAATCCTCCGCACAGGGGTAGGTGCCGCACAGGCTGTCGTTCTGGAAATCCAGGAAGCTCCACAGCACGTACGTCCCCTGCAACACGTCCAGTGCGAAAGACCCATCGGATCCGCACCGTACGTAGTAGCTCGGCGGCATGCTATCCGCCAGCTCGTGCAGGGTGACGACGACCGGCAGCGAGTCCACCCCGGTGACGTTGTCGACGGTTCCCTTGACCGAGGCGGGCTCTCTCGGATCGACAATGTCAATCTCGATGTCCTCAACGCCCCACACATCGGTGCCCAGCGACACCGTGGCAACAGCGCCGGCCTCTTTGCCTGGATCATAATTGAGGTTACCGTTATTGTCCTGAAACGCCCACACGAGGAACGAGGTGCCATCGGTGGGCAGGTACGCTAAACGGAACGCACCGTCCTTACGGCACGCCGTCTCCCGGTCGGGGCGCGCCGCCTCCACCGCGAAAGCACTGTCCTTCGGCAGCACGAAGAGCCGCACCACGCCCTTGTCGGCTGGCTCGCGGCGGAACAATACACGACCCGCGATAACACCGCTGTCTACGGCCGCCGACGTCGCAAAGGCGAACCGCGCGCCCTCTTTGCTTCTTGCACCGTGGGCGTCACTGAACCCGGCCTTCAACTCGACGATGTAGGTCGTGTCCGGGTGAAGGGGCTCGTCCAGAACGAGGTGGAGAACGTTCCCCTTCCAACGCGCCTTTCTGATAACGACCGGCGGCTGAAAGTTCACCATGCGCTCGAACCGGCTCTTATTCATTCCTTCATCGAAACCAATCTGGATCTCGGCGTCCGCCGGAACCGAGGACTCGCCCTCCGCCGGATAGGTGAACGAAACCTTCGGAGGCTGCGTGTCTTCCGGTCCGCCTGGCGGAGGCTCCGGGATGGCGCACGCCGCGAGCACAACGAGCCATGCCGCAGCCCATACCCTGCGAGCGATCACCCAGCGCCCCCAGCGGGCGGGATGAGTAACGACAGGAGCGCACGCTGGACGTGCAGGCGGTTCTCGGCCTCCTCGAAGACGAGGCTCCGATCCGACTCGATGACCTGGTCCGTAATCTCCTCGTCGCGGTGTGCGGGCAGACAGTGCATGACGACCGCGTGCGACGGCGCGCGCTCGACGAGCGCCTGGTTGAGCTGAAAACCGGCAAAATCCTTGCGCCGTTTTGCCGCCTCCTCTTCCTGTCCCATCGACGCCCAAGCGTCCGTATAGAGCACGTCGGCCTCTTTCACCGCTTCTGCCGGATCGCGCACCTCCTCGTACAGCCTGCGACCGCCGGCGAACGCCTTATCGACAAAATCTGACTCGACACCGTACCCCGGCGGGCAGGCGAGAACCAGGCGGAACGACAGGCGGGACGCCGCGTTGATCCAGCTCCTCACCACGTTGTTGCCGTCACCGATAAACGCCACGGTCAGGTCCTTGAGATGCCCGCGGTGCTCCTGGATCGTCATGAGGTCGGCGAGGATTTGGCATGGATGCAGCAAATCGGTAAGCCCGTTTATCACCGGCACCGTCGCAAACTCCGCCAGCGTGTTCACGATGGATTGCTCGAAGGTCCGGATCATCACGCCGCTCACGTAGCGCGACAGCACTCGCGCGACATCCTGCGGGGCTTCGCGGTTGCCGACGCCTATCTCCTTGTCCGTCAGGTACAGCGCATCCCCTCCAAGCTGGTGCATGGCCACTTCGAAGCTGACCCGCGTTCGAAGGGACGGTTTGTGAAATATGCACGCGAGGGTCTTTCCCGCGTGCGTCGCCGGGAGCCGACTTTTCCGCAGGTGCCCCTTTTGCTCGATGGCAAGCGCCAGGATCTCATGGATTTCCGCCGCAGTGCAGTCGGCAATCGACACGAAGTCTTTGCGACGGAGCGCCATGGATTTGCCTCTTCCCCGGTTAAAGTATGTAGCGGGTCAAGTCCTCGTCCGCGAGGATATCGTCGAGCCTCTCCCGTACCTGCTCGCCGGTGAACTCGACACGGGTGTCCCCCGACTCCGGCAGCGCGAAAAGAACCGCCTCGAGCAGGGTAGCCAGAACCGTCTGCAGGCGGCGCGCGCCGATGTTCTCCGCGCGCTCGTTGGCCTGACCGGCCACGCGCGCGATTTCGACCAGGGCATCGTCGCTAAAAACCAGCTCGCAGTTTTCCGCGGCGAGGAGTGCCTGATACTGCTTGATCAGTGAGTTGTCCGGTTCTTTCAATATCCGCACGAAATCGTCCGGACCCAGGGACGACAACTCCACGCGGATTGGAAACCGGCCCTGAAATTCCGGGATGAGCTCCGATGGCTTGGACACGTTGAACGCACCTGCCGCCACGAACAGTATGTGGTCGGTCTTCACCACCCCGTGCCGCGTGTTGATCGTACACCCTTCGACGATGGGCAGCAGGTCTCGCTGGACGCCTTCCCGCGATACATCCGGCCCGGAATGCGGCCCACCTCCGCCGGCGATCTTGTCGATCTCATCCACGAAAACGAGGCCGTTGGTTTCCGCGCGGCGTTTCGCTTCCGCGACCACCTTTTCCATATCGATGAGCTTGTCGATTTCCTCCGTGCGCAGCTGTTCGCGGGCCTGGCCGACGGTCAGTTCTCTTTCCCTTGGGGTCTGCGACCCAAAAGGGTTCACATTTCCGGGAAATTGAATGCCCATCTCCTCGGTGCTGCCCCTCGAGAAAATCTCGATCATGGGGCCCGCGGCCGGCGCCGCCTTGACCTTGACCGTTCGTGCCTCGAGGTTGCCGTCCCTCAACTTGCGGCGCAGCTTCTCGCGCGTGCGCTGCCTCCTCTCCCTCGCCTCCTGCTCGTCATCGGCCAGCGGGATGGAGGGATCCGGCATCAGTAAATCAATGAGGCGCTCCTCCAGGATGCCTTCAACCGTTTCCTGGACGCGCTCGCGGTGTTCCGATTTGACCATGGCGATGGATACCTCGACCAAGTCGCGGATAATACTCTCCACGTCGCGCCCAACGTATCCGACCTCGGTATAGTTGCTCGCCTCCACCTTGACGAAGGGCGCTTTGACCAACTTGGCCAGGCGGCGCGCGATCTCGGTCTTGCCGACACCGGTCGGTCCGATCATGATAATGTTGTTGGGCAGTATTTCGTCGCGCATTTTCTCGTCCGCGTGCTGCCGGCGCCAGCGATTACGAAGCGCGATTGCCACCGCCTTCTTCGCGTCGTTCTGTCCAATGATGTAGCGGTCGAGTTGCTGCACGACCTGCCTGGGCGTTAGTTGAGACATGCTACCCCGCTCCCCGTTGTCATCAGCCGCTCCTTCATAGTGTTTCAATTGTAATATGAGTGTTGGTATACAGACAAATCTCGCCGGTGATCTCCAGCGCCTCGCGAACGATCGTCTCCGGGTCATCGTACCCCGCCTTGATGAACGCCCTCGCGGCCGCCAGCGCGTACGGCCCGCCCGAACCCAGCGAGACGATATTGTCTTCGGGCTCCACCACGTCGCCGGTGCCCGATATCAACAGCGACGATTCCTTGTCCATCACCGCCAGCATTGCCTCCAGCCGCCTCAGCATGCGGTCGCTTCTCCACTCCTTCGCCAACTCGACCGAGGCGCGCCGCAGGTTGGCGCTGAACTTTTCCATTTTTTCCTCGAAACGCTCGAACAACGTCAACGCATCTGCGGTGCTGCCGGCAAAACCGGCCAGGATCTTGCCGTCACCGAGCCTGCGAATCTTAGTTGCGTTTCGTTTCACGATGGTCGTCCCCATCGTCACCTGGCCGTCACCCCCGATGGCGACGCGATCTCCAATGCGAACGCCGAGTATGGTTGTCCCGGTTATTTTCAACCTGACCCTCCTGTCACGAGCGCGGGTGCGCCTTGCGATACACTGCGCGCAGCCGCTTCGTGGTTACATGCGTATAGTTCTGCGTCGTCGACAGGCTCTCGTGACCCAGCAGTTCCTGCACGGCCCTCAAATCGGCGCCGTGATCGAGCAGGTGGGTCGCGAATGCGTGGCGCAGCTTGTGAGGGCTGAGCGACGCACCCATGGATACGCGCCCCAGGTATTTCTCCACGATCCGCTGCACGGTGCGAACGCTGATGCGCCTATCGACCCGGGCGGAAAACGCCGCACGGTCCGCTTGCGCGGACAGTGCTGCCAGGCGCGCCACCCCGGGCAGCCCGAAGCGGACCTTTTGATACTGCAGAAACCACTTCTTCGCCTCGCCGCCCCACGGAACGAGACGTTCCTTGTCGCCCTTACCGAGGATGCGAAGCGTTTCTCCACCCTGGAGGAAATCGCGCACGTCCAATCCTGTCATCTCACTCAAGCGCACACCCGTGCCGTAGAGAAACTCGAGAATGACGCGGTCCCGGCACCCCTTGAGCGTCGACGTATCGGGCAACTCCATCATCTCTGCGATGCGGTCTTCGCCGACGATGAAAGGGAGCGAGTGCCGCTTTCGCGGCCGTGCCAGATGCAGGGTCGGATCCACCCTCACGTGACCCCGGCGCGTCAGCCAGCCGAAGAACGAGCGCAGCGCCGACATCTTGCGCATGACCGTCGACGCGGCCAGCCCCGCACCGACCTGCTCGCGAAGAAACGCGCGTACGTCGCGCAGGGTGATGTCACCGGCCGCCCGGACCTTTCCCTTGCGGTCAGCGAACTCGGCAAACTGGGCGAGGTCCGTCCCGTAGGCCTGCAAGGTGTTCGCGGCCAATCCGCGTTCCACCCGCAAGAAAGCCTCGAATTTTTCGATGGCGCGATCGATGGTCATTGGAGGGCCGCCCGCTTTCAGGGATCCTGTTAAATATAATGAAAACCGCCGAAGCGGTTAAAGCAAAATCTGCGCGGTACGGTGAGGAAGGCGGTCAGCGTCGGAGGAATCATGCGGACCTGGCGGCCGTCGCTTCGAACAGCCACGAGTGCTCGCTCCGGTAAGCGGCCATGGCGTCGCGAGCGTGCCCGGCTATCCGCAGGTAACGCTCCTGGCGTGAGCCCCGCGCCCGCTCTACCCGGGGTATGATCCCCATGTTGGCGTTCATCGGCTGAAAGTTGCGGGACGGTGTGTGGATATGGTTCATGAGCGAACCAATCATGGTTCGGCCCGGTAACACGGGCATATCGCGCCCCATCATCCGCGAGTAGACCGAAAGGGCGGCGACGAGACCACTCATGATGCACTCCACGTAGCCCTCGACGCCGCAGATCTGGCCCGCGTAGTAGAGGCCGGGTACGGCACGGTCGTGCTGGTAAGGCTCACAGAGGGTCGGGATGTCGAGAAAGATATTGCGGTGAATCGAGCCGTAGCGAAGGATGCTCGTCCGGTCGAGACCGGGGATCGAGCGTAGGACCTCCCGCTGGGCGGGATAAGTCATGCGGGTTTGAAATCCCACCAGCCCAAGCAGCGTACCGCTGCGACTCTCCTGCCGCAGCTGGATGACCGCGTACGGCTCCCGCCCGCTGCGCGGATCCGGGAGGCCCTTCGGTTTGAGCGGTCCGAAACGCATCGTGTCCTCGCCTCGTTCGGCCATTACTTCTATGGGCAGGCAAGATTCGAAGTACTTCTGGTCTTCGAAGGTGTGCGGTTTGACCACTTCGGCCTCTCGCACGCGGGCGACGAACGCGACGTACTCTTCACGGGTCAGTGGAATGTTGAAATAGTCCGCCTCGCCTTTGCCATAGCGGCTCGCCCAGTAGCCCACACCTTCATCGATGCTCTCCGCATCGACGGACGGCGCGATGGCGTCGTAAAAATAGAGGTGGTCGCTCGAACAATGCTCGCGCAGCGCCCCCGACAGCTTCTTCGCCGTAAGCGGCCCCGTCGCCACGATGGCCGGCAGGGGCAGGTCGAGGTCGTCCTGGCGTTTCCGCTGCACGGTAATGTTCTCGTGACCCTCGATTGCCTCGGTCACCGACCGTGCAAAGAGGTCACGGTCGACGGCCAGCGCGTGTCCGGCGGGCACGCGGGCGTAGTCGGCCACCTCCAGCAGGCGGCACTGCAGGATACCGAGCTCCGCCTTCAAAAGTCCCGAGGCGTTGTCCAGGCGGGTCGACTTGAAGGAATTCGTACAGACGATTTCGGCGAGGTGCTCTGAACGATGGGCGCCCGTGGTCGTATGCGGGCGCATCTCGACCAGCCGTACCGGGACACCGCGTACGGCAAGCTGCCAGGCGGCCTCGCTGCCCGCGAGGCCTCCTCCGATGACGTGGACGCTTTTCATGAATTAAGCGAGAGAGATTTCTTCTTTACACTCGGGGCACTTCCAGTATGTACCCCTTTTCTGCGACGTTTTCTGGAGCATATAGGGATTGTCGCACGCCGGGCATACTTCTGCAATGGGCTTGTCCCAGGCGGCGAAGGTGCAATCGGGGTATTTGTTGCAGCCGTAGAAGCGCTTGCCCCGCCGCGTGACCTTTTCCACCACGTCGCCGTCACATTCCTTGAGCGGACAGTTCATGCCGATTGGAAACGCTTCCGTATGCTTGCAGTCTGGATACTTGTCGCACGCGGCGAAGCGCCCGTAGCGCCCTACCTTTGCTATGAGGTCCCCGCCGCACTTCGGACACTTCCGGTCGAGGTGGATCGACTGCTCTTCTCCCTCGAGTGGACGTGAGAACTTGCATTCGGGGTACGCGGGACAGGCAAGGAACTGTCCGTTACGCCCCCACTTTTTGATTAGCTTGCTGCCACATTTCTCGCAGGTCAGATCGGTCTCTTCCTGCAGCTCGCTCTTGATCCTGTCCTTCTTCTCGTCGATGTTATCCAGCGCCTCCTTGAAAGGCACGTAAAAATCCTTGACCACTTTCTGCCACGAATCCTCGCCGCCTTCGATCTTGTCGAGCTCGTCCTCCATCAACGCCGTAAAAGACGTGTCGAACAACTCGGGGAAAAAACCCTCCAGCGTGAGCCACACCTGCTGCCCCAGGGTCGTCGGCCGTAGTTTGCCCTCTTCCTTGACCACGTATTCGCGGTCCTGGATGATCGAGACGATGCTCGCGTAGGTGCTGGGGCGCCCGATACCTTTGTCCTCGAGCTCTTTGATGAGTGTCGCCTCGCTGTAGTTCGGTGGCGGCTCCGTGAAATGCTGCGTGCCGTCGATGCTCTTTAACTTGAGCTTGTCCCCCACTTTCATTGCGGGCAGCTCGGTTTCCTTGTCCGATGCATTTTCATCGTATACGGAGAGGAACCCACGAAACGTCATCACGCGACCGTTCGCTTTGAGCGTGTAGCCATCCGCCTCGACCGTCACCTCGGTGGTGTCGTAGCGGGCACTCGCCATCTGCGACGCGACGAAGCGCTGCCAGATCAGCCGGTACAGCGCCCTCTGATCCTTGCTCAGGTGCTTGCCAACCGAGTCCGGCGTTCGCAGCACCTCGGTCGGGCGGACCGCCTCGTGCGCATCCTGTGAGCCCTTCTTCTGTTTGTAAACATGTGGTTTCTCCGGCACGTAGTCGTCGCCGAACTCCGATTTGATGTAGCGACCGGTGTTCTCGGCCGCCTGCGGCGATATGCGTACCGAGTCGGTCCGCATATACGTGATGAGGCCGACCCGTTCGTCCTTGCCCAAATCGATGCCTTCGTAGAGCTGTTGGGCGAGCATCATGATCTTCTTGGGCGAAAAGCGAAGACGCCTGGCGGCGTCTCGCTGCAGCGTGCTGGTGATAAAGGGGGCCTGCGGATTGCGCTTCTTCTCCTTGTTGACCACGTCTGCGACTTCGAAGGCGCTCTTCTTGAGTTGGGCGAGAACCGGATCGACGTCCGCTTTGCTCTTCAGATCGATTTTCTCTCCACCCTTGTGGGTGAGCCTCGCGGGCACCTCGTCACCGTCTGCCGTAAGCAGGACCGACTCGACCGTCCAGTATTCCACCGCCGTGAAGGCATCGATCTCGGTCTGCCGCTCGCACACCAGGCGCAGCCCCACCGTTTGTACGCGGCCGGCGCTGAGTCCGTAGTAGAAAATCTGCCACAACACCGGACTGATCTGGTAACCGACGATACGGTCGAGAATGCGGCGTGCCTGTTGCGCGTCGACCTTTCGCTGGTCTACCTCACCGGGGCTGGCCACGGCTTCCTTGATCGCCGATTTCGTGATCTCGTTGAAGACGATGCGCTTGATGGGAACTTTGGTTTTGGACTTGGCCAGCACCTGCTGCAGGTGCCACGCGATCGCCTCGCCCTCACGGTCCATATCGAGCGCCAGGAGGACGACATCCGATTCCTTGGCGTCCTTCTTGATCTGGCTCAATACCTTCTGCTTGCCCTTGGACACGACGTACTTCGGTGAAAAACCGTTATCGACATCGACCCCCAGTTCGTTCTTCGGAAGGTCCATGACGTGGCCGATCGACGCAACAACCTTGTAGTTCCTGCCCAGGAACTTCTTGATCGTGTTCGCCTTGGCGGGCGATTCCACAATAACCAGCGATCGTTTACTCATATCTGCCCTATCCAAAGGATTTGCGCCTAATGACCAATGGCGATCCAGGTTGCGGCGGTTGCCACCCCACCTCCATCGCCATGCGCGGCGCCGCCCCAGGGCCGCTGCCGCTTCGACTTGTCCGTGGCCTCTTCCCTATACCATAAGCATCTCGTCGTCGAGCACCTGAAACAACATTTCCTCGAACCTGTCGGAGTCATCGTTGAACATCACCCGACCGGCCAGTACCTTGATGTCCTGCACCTGGAGTTTCCCGCCGGCGTCCGGCGTGATCCGCTTCATGATGCGCTCGAACTGCAACTCATCCACCAGACCCAGATTCTGCAGCCGGAGCAAATAGCCGTGTGCGTCACTTGCGATCCCGCTGGCTTCCCACGGGGACAGCACCCTGAAGACAGGCCGGTCGTTTGCGGCCTTCCCGTCTCGCTCGATCGGCCGCCACTGCGACGTGATCCAGAACAGAGCCTCCTGGATCTCCTCCGTAGTGTATCCGAGGTGCCCGAGCTCTTTGTCTAAGTCTTTCAAGGACTTACCGCTCTGCTGGCTGAATTCTGCGACCAGCACCACGAGGTCCATCAGTCGATTTACCATAGTCGCCTCCCCCTGACCGTACGGGCCACCCTGCAAATTGCGTGCTAGCGCGATACGGCAATGAAACATAACGCCACCCGCCAGAACCATGCAATTACTATTTTCGGGGCGACGGAACGGTCAAAGTGCACGGCGGGACCGGTAAATCAGGCTGCGCCATGGCATTTCTTGTATTTCTTGCCGCTGCCACAGGGGCAGGGGTCGTTGCGCCCGACCTTGCTTCCGTCGCGGGTGACCGGCCGGGTCGGCGCCGGCTGTTTGAGGGCCTGCTCCGTGGCCGGAGAGGCCGCCATACTGCTCCGCTGCATGGCGTAAACATCGGATTCGCCATGAATGGCCCGGGCGGAGGACAGGTCGTGGCGGCTCCTTTCCCGCGCGGCGATTCTGGCGTGGAAAAACGCATGCAGGGCGTTGCTGTCGATCGTCGCGTTGAGTTCCGAGAAGAGTTCGAACGCCTCCTTCTTGTACTCGACCAGGGGGTCCTTCTGGGCGTAGGCGCGGAAATGGATACCTTCCTTGAGGTAATCCAGCTCGTGCAGGTGATCCATCCATTGTTCGTCTATGGTCTGGAGAAGCACGTATTTCTCGAATTCCCGCACGACGTCGTCGCTGCCCAGCTCCTCGGCGAGAAACCGCTCGCGTGCCTCGAGCGCCTCGAAGGCCCGCTCCCGGGCGTAATCGATCACGTCTTCCTCGCGGAGCTTGGAGACGTCAACGTCCATTTCCGGAAACCCGTGCATGAAGCTCGACTCCAGATCGGCCAGCAGGTCCGAAACCGGCCAATCCTCGGGGTGGTCCGACGGATTAATATGCTCTGCAACTTTATCCTGTACAACGTCTTTTATCATTTCCTTGATAATGCTCTTTAAATCATCCGCCAGGATGATCTCGTCCCGGCGCGCATAGATTACCTCGCGCTGCCGGTTCATGACGTCGTCGTAGTCGATGAGCCGCTTGCGGATTTCGAAGTTGTAGTTCTCGACTTTCTGCTGCGCCCGGGAAATTGCCTTGGTCACCAGCCCGTGGGTGATGACCTCGCCCTCCTCGAGACCGAGCCGGTCCATAAGGCTTGAAATGCGACCGGAACCTCCAAAGAGCCTCATCAGGTCGTCTTCCAGCGACAGGAAGAACAACGAGGCACCGGGGTCGCCCTGGCGGCCGGCACGCCCGCGCAGCTGGCGGTCGATACGACGGGCCTCGTGCCGCTCGGTGCCGAGGATGTGCAGGCCGCACGGAACGTCTTGCTCGCACTCGGACGGATTCACCGTGTCCCCCTCCCGGGTCTGCCAGGTGGTCTTGCCCGAGTAAATGCCGCATTCGTCGCAGCGCATCACCGCTGGGTCCAGCTTGATATCGGTGCCGCGGCCCGCCATGTTGGTGGCGATGGTTACCGCGCCCGCCCGGCCCGCGTTGGCCACGATTTCAGCTTCTTTCTGGTGGTACTTGGCGTTGAGCACGCTGTGCCGGATTCCCCGACGTTTGAGCAACCGGCTGATCAACTCGGATACTTCAACGGTGACCGTGCCGACCAGGACCGGGAGGTCCGATTCGTGCAGGCGCGCGATCTCGTCCACGATGGCGTTGTACTTCTCGCGCTTGGTGCGGTAGATACGGTCGTCGTAGTCTGGTCTGCGTACGGCTTCGTTCGTCGGAATTTCCGCAACGTCCAATTTATAGATCTTGTTAAACTCAGCCGCCTCCGTGACGGCTGTTCCGGTCATGCCGGCGAGTTTCTCGTACATGCGAAAATAATTCTGCAACGTGATCGTCGCCAGGGTCTGTGTTTCACCCTCTATCTTGACTTTTTCCTTGGCCTCGAGGGCCTGATGAAGTCCGTCGGAGAAACGGCGCCCCGGCATCAGGCGACCGGTGAACTCGTCCACAATGATCACGCGGTCCTCCTGCACGACGTACTCCACGTCCTTTTCAAAAAGCGTGTACGCCTTCAGAAGCTGGTTGAAGTTATGGATGGCGTCGGATTTTTCCGCGTAGCGGCGATGGAGTTCGTCCTTGGCCTTCATCCGCTCGCGCGAGTCCCGAGAGGGGTCATCCTCGATGCGCATGATCTCCTCGCTCATATCCGGCAGCACGAACTGGTCGCGGTCCTGCGGAGCAAGGGCATCGCGCCCCTTGTCCGTGAGGTTGATGGCGTTTGCTTTTTCATCGACTGCGAAGTACAGCTCTTCATCGAGCAGGTGCAGCTTCTTGTCACGCATGAAATCCGCTTCAACCCGGTTGATAAGCCTCTCGATCCCCCTTTCCTTCTTGAGCTTCAGGAACCGAGTGTTCTTGGGATCCCCGCGGCTGACCTTGAGCAGCGCCCGGCCCACCTCATCCTGGTCGTCTTCGTTGTCGAGCTTCTTCTCGGCTTGTGATAGCAGGTCATTGATTAAACGGTCTTGCAGCGAAACAACCCGTTCCACTTCGGGACGAAGCGTCGCGAACAACTCCGACGATCGGCTCGCCGTCACCGGTCCCGAGATGATCAGCGGAGTGCGGGCCTCGTCGATCAAGACGCTGTCCACCTCGTCAACGATGGCGAAGTAGTGCCGTCGTTGGACTTTGTCCTCCGCTCGCGTCTTCATGTTGTCGCGCAGATAATCGAAGCCGAATTCGTTGTTGGTGCCGTATGTGATGTCGGCCTGGTAGGCGTCCTTGCGCTGTTGGTTGGAATCGTCGTTCTGGATACACGCAACGTTCATGCCCAGGAGTTCGTACAGGCGCCCCATCCACTGGGCGTCACGCCGGGCCAGGTAATCGTTGACCGTTATGAGGTGAACGCCCTCGCCCGCCAACGCTTTGAGGTAAAGAGGCATCGTCGCAACGAGCGTTTTGCCCTCGCCGGTTGCCATCTCGGCGATCCCGCCCTGGTTCAACACGATACCGCCGACCAGCTGCACGTCGTACGGAACCATCTCCCATTTCACTTCGATGCCGCACACATCCCACGACTGCCCCACCAGCAGACCGCAGGCGGCTTTGACCAGGCCGTAAGCCTCCGGCAGGATCTCGTCCAGGGTCTCCCCGTCGGCGAACCGCTTCTTGAATTCCTCCGTCTTGGCCGAAAAATCCGCTTCCGCCAGCCCGGCGAAAGACCCGGCATGCCGGTTGATCTCCTCAACGGTTTCCCGGTGCTGATTGAAATCCCTTTCGGACTTCGGCTTTATAAATCTGCTCAGAATGCCTTTTTTCATGGTGGGTAAGCTGTGAGAGCCGCATGCAACCTAACAAATAATGCTCGAATTGGCAAGCACCCGGGCGAGCAACCCGTGCGGGTTCGCGTTCCCGGATCGGGGAGAGGGACTTGCGCCGCTAGATCTTGTGGACGTTTACCGCTTCCAGCCCGCGCTGGCTTTCCTGTACGTCGAACCAGACTTCCTGGCCCTCCTTCAGCGTTCTGTAGCCGGCCTTCTTTATCGAGGAGTGGTGCACGTATAGACTCTCGTTTTGATCGTTCTCGATGAATCCGTAGCCCTTGCGGTCGTTGAAGAACTTGATGATACCGATGGGCATCGACTGCGACCTCCTTACTTGAAAACCCTGCCCCGTTACAAGGCGCTTCCCGTGCCCAGCGTGAGGCAGATGAACGACCCCTTGTTCGTCCCGAAAAACACGGCGCCGTCCTCGACCAGCGGCGACGAATAGATCGCCCCGTCAGCGCGATACCGATCGATGAGGGCCCCTGTCATCGCGTCCAGACAGTACATGTATTGATCGTATGAACCGACGAATACCCGCCCCCCGTAGACAGCGGGCCGCGACAAGACCACGTCGCCGGTCTTGTATTTCCATATCAACTTGCCATCGGCAAGGTTCAGGCAGTACACATGGTGGTCGTTCGAACCGACGTAAACCCGTCCCGACACCACCACGGCGGACGATTTTACCGCGTCCCCCGTCTGATACCGCCACAGCACCGACCCGTCCTCTGCCCGCAATGCGTACACCTCACCGGTGGGCGCGCCCACGATCACCCGGTCGCCGTACGGTATCGCCGCCCCGGCGATGTTTCCCCCGAGGCGGTGACGCCAGCGGACCTTTCCCGTCTCGCCGGCGAGCGCGTACACATAGCCGTCGTACGACGGCACGTAGAAGCGCCCCTGCCCGGCCCCACTCGACCCGCGAATACGTCCGCGGGTCCCGCGTTTCCACAGCACGCGTCCGTCGCCCATATCCAGGCAGTACGCAAAACCATCATAACACCCGACCAGCACCCTGCCCCCCATGATGCAGGGCGAGCTCACCACACGCTGCGGCAGCGTTCTTTTCCATATTTCCTTTCCCGTGTCTGCGTGGAGCAGGCGCACCTGGCCTCGATAATCCGCCACGACAACGTTCTTGCCGGCTACGGCAGGTGAGGCCCCGATTCCCCCTGCACTCTTCACCGTCCACACCACACCGCCGCTTTCACGGTCCAGCGCGGACAGCCGCCCGTTCCTCGCCCCATAGACCACCCACTTGCCGTACCCGACCGGCGAAGAGGTTACCGGCTGCGACTGGCTCTTGCGCCAACGCTCCGCCAGGCGATACCGCTCCTGCTCGTCGGGAGCGCCCGCCGCCTCTAGGGCTCCGCCTCCCGCACCGGCCACACGCTCTCCCGCCGCCGGCGGTCCGTCTGCCGAGGGCGTGCGGCCGCGGTAATCGCGCAACCACAGCGCGGAGACGAGTAGGGCGGTCCCGAGTACTGCGGTCACCGCGACCCGCCGCTGCATCCTCCGCCAGCCGGGCACTCGAAAACGGCGGCGGGCGGTATCCGGTATCGCCGCGTGCAACTCGAACCGCACCGCCAGCATCTTGCGGGTGATGAACTTCGACGAAACCGTCGCGCGGCCGGTTTTCACACACATGGGATCGGTAAAGATCTCCATCACCGCGTTCTTCTCCTCGTCGCCGCATCCAAGGAGAATGTCTCCCCCACCGAAATACCGTGGATCGAGGCGCAGGAGGACAAACCCATCACTGAGTTTCTGTGGAAACAGTTCCTCCTGCAGCGCGCCACCGGCAACATGGATGCGCTCCACGTAACCGGCTGGCAGGTCTGCCAGGCGCAGCAGTTCTCCCCCCCGGTGCAGGTGGATATCGTCTTCCCGCGATGCCATCAGGTACCAGGCTTCCGTACTTCGCAGCAGCACGTAGAATCCCGCCGCCCGCAGGTCCTCGAGGGTGAAGTTCAGCCGGCGCGCGATCTCCTCGAGGCCGGCGGCCAGGTCGCGGAGGAAGACAGTGGGAGACTGCAGTTTCGACATCGATGCATAACGGCTGACGATTTCCCGGTACGCCTCGAGTAGAAAACGATAGTTGGGCAGGTTGTTGTCCTGCAGGAGTACGTGGATGCTGCGCTCGCAGCTCGTGTATTCGGAGTAGATGAGATCCCGGGCACTTTCGGTCTCGGGATAAAAGGTAATCTCTCGGTGGATCATGGTCTCGGTCCGCCCCCGCCATGATTAAACAGGGAGCTTCCGAGCGTTGTCAACTCCAGATTTTGGGTGAGCGCCCGCTGGCGGTGCGTCAGGACTTGGTGGTCTCCGAGGGCTTCTTTGTGAAGGCGCCCGTGATCAGCGACACGACCTGCTGGATCATACCGTTGATGCCGCCGCCGTTTTTCTTTTCCGGGGTCGCGAGGTACTTGGTCGCGATCGGGTGTTCGGGGTCCCACTTGATCGCTTCGCGGAAGCATTCGATCGCGGTGCTCTTCAGTCCTGCCTGTTGATAGACGTAGCCCAGATTGGCGTGGTAATCGGCGTTGTAGAATTCCATCTCCAGAGCCTTCTTGCACGCGTCTCTCGCCTCATGGAGGCGGGTGTTCAGGGCGGCCAGCGCGAACCCGTACCAGCTGTGATAGGCCGGATTCGACGTGTCGTATTTTATGGCGCTCTTGAGCAGTACCACGGCCTTGTCGTAGCGGTTGTGTCGCATCGCGGTCCTGGCCTGTTCGTAGGCGAGCCCCGCAGAGCGCGTGTCCTTCTCTTGCACGGCCTTCGCGCTGCCGCCACCTTGTTTCTTGAGGGACTCGTCGAACCCGCGCCGTTTGCCGGCATCGCTGAGAATGTCGTACGCTTCATTGATGAGTTTGAAATCAATGGACGTTTCCGTTTCCTCGCCGCTGCCTGTGCCGACGATGTCCGGGTGATGGAGTTTGGCCAGGTTGAAATAGGCCTTCTTGATCTGGTCCTCGGAAGCGGTGGGCCACACCTGCAGCACCCGGTAATAATCAATGAATTCCCCGTTGTCACTCATCAGTAATTACCTTTTGTCCGTGACCGCTCTCAACTCGTCCAGCAGGTTGTTCGCGAGCTGATTTTCGGGCTTCACGCTCAGGACTCGCTCGATATGGTTCTGTGCTTCCACATAGCGGCCGCAATCGTACAACGCCAACGCCAGGTTCAATCGCGCCTTCATGTAATAGGGGTTGATCTTCAGCGCCACCTCGAATTCCTCGATGGCGTCGTCCGCCATACCGCTGTTGCCAAAGGCGATGCCGAGGTAGTTGTGAAGGTCCGGGTAGTCCGGCTTGAGCGCGACGGCCTTCTTCAGCTCCCGCATCGCCTCTTCATAGTTGCCATTTTGAATCGCCTCGATCGCCAGTTCGCGACTGATTTGCGCCGAGCTCGGTCTTTCCTCGAGGATCGCGTGAAACGCGGCGCGCACAGCCTCGTCGTCTTTGTGCACGCGAAGCATTTGCGTCAGTTCGCTGAGGTTGTCCTTGTAGAAATTCGGACAGTTTTCGTTCGCTTGGGCGATCGCGCTGATGGCACCGGCAGGGTCGCCACCGGTGAAGAGCGCCCGTGCCAGGCTCACGGAAGCCTTGAAAAACTTGGGGTTGATTTCCAGCGACCGGGAAAAGTTTTCCCTGGCATCTTCGTAGCGCCCGACGTCCATGTACAAGCTGCCGAGGTTGAAACGCAGGTCGGCAAAACTCGGCTTGAGCTCCACCGCCTTTTCCATCTCATCCAGTGCACCTTCGGTGTTTCCTTCATTGCTCCGCTCACGGCTGAGCGCGACATGCGCCTCACAGGCGAATAGCTCGACCGTCCCCACGTCGAGATCCTGGTTCTGTTCCTGGTTCTCCAGTAGCCGCTCGAACATCTTCAGCGCCTTCTGATAATGCCCTTCATTGAAGACGTCCAGCGCGCGGGAGTAATCGTTTTTCGGAATGAAGTTGAAGAATCGCTTCAAAAACATGGCAACCCCTGACTAAAGTATGCGACGGCTGACCGCCGGCGGGAGCGGCGAACGAACCATGTCTTGCAGGCGCGGTGCAGTTCACAATCTATTTAACAGCAATGGCTTACACGCCTGCTTCCGGTCCCGGGATGTCGGTGATAACGCGGCATATGTAGCAATAATAGGGCCAAGCGCGGCGGCCGGGCTGGTACCGGCAATAAAGTCCGCCGGCGGGCGGCACAGCGCCCCCACTCTTCGCGTACCGTTACCGGCCCCCGCCTAAAGGTGTCTGAGGGGGGTTTCTCTCCGAACGGAATGGTACTTGCGTGACGAATACGTCGCCCGGGCTTCCACGGCCAGCCGCAACGTGCAATTTGCAAGCGGGCACGGTAACTCATCGGACCTGACGGTATAGGTCTCATGGACGTAACCCGGTGGCACGAACGTCTGGTCGCTCAAAGTCTTGACAATCGAACCGTCTTCGGAGATCAAGTGTACCGACACGCTGGATTGTTCGGTGAGGACAAAACGTGCGTCCAGCAGAAGCTGTTTCTCAGACACCGCGTAGGTGCAGCGGAGGTTCTCCACGTCGGTCCCCACCCAGAAGTAGCTGGCCCCGATTGCTTCGCTCACGAACACCTGGCCAAACCGCCGGTAGATGGCGATGCCTCGCGGCTCCACCAGGTCGTCATCGCTTCCGCTGCCGCAGCCGATCCGCGTCAGGTAGCGCAGGTAGCGGTCGAACTTGTAGATGCATCCCTGCCGGCGATCGGTCACATAGACGTTCGAGTAGTAATCGATCGCAACGAAGTCGAGGCTTCCCTCTTGCCCGGAAATCTCGCCTATCCGCCGGGCGCCGAGCACCGCGCCATCCATGTCCAGTTTCAAGAGGCGCTGGTTCAATGAGTCTGACACGACAATGAAGCGCGACCCGTAGAAATTCCAGTTGTCGTCCAGGATGACATCCACGCCGAAAGGCTCTACCAGCTCAACGGAGCTCCGGATTTCACGACAGGTCGTTCCGTCGAGCGCCATTTCTATTAATCTGTTGTTACCGGAGTCGGCGACGAAGACGCGCCCGCCCTCCATCGCTATGCCCGCAGGCGAACGCAGTGGGGCCCCGCAAAGTCGGGCCGTGGCGCTCACGAACCGAAGGCGGTTCTCGCGATTTTTCAGGCGGATCAATCTGTGCCCGCCCCCGTCGGTCACAAAAACGTTTCCTTCCCGGTCGGCGGCGACTCCAACGGTGCCGTGCAGATCACCGGCGCCCTCGTCTTGCCTGCCAAAAAACCCCACGCTGACCATCGACGTGTTGTAGAAGATCTCGCCTGTACCGGAATTCAACCCGTAAACGGTCAGTTCATCATCGTCGCCCGAGCCGGTCTTGTCGTTGAAGCCGTGTTTGACCGCCGCGATTCCCCCCGGAGACGAGAACTTCTTGCGGTAACCGGCGTAGATGTTCAGATGGCGCTGCCGCACCCGGTTGAGGCCCAGCGTGTGCTTCCACGGCGGCGGCACCAGCGAGCGCCCGCGTTCCCCACCGGCGCGGACGATGTGTTCAGTGGGAAGAAGCGTCAGAAACAGAATGAGTGTCGAAATAGAACCGATGATATACGCGCGCGGCTTCCACGATCGCTTTGACATAGTCCCTCGTTTCCCTGTAATCGATATCATCCACCGCTTCCGCCCCGGTTCTCCGGCCGCCGAACCACCGCTTTGCGTTCCCTAAGCCCGCGTTGTAGGCAGACAGCATCATCAGCGAGTTGTCACCAGACTTGCCGAGCAGATGAGAGGCGTACCAGATGCCGAAGGTCAGATTGATTTCGGGGCTGAGAAGATTGGCCTGGACGTCGTCGGGAAAACCCAGCCGGCTGGCCACTTCTTCACCGGTCTGCGGCATGAGCTGCATCAGGCCCAACGCGCCGGCACGCGACACAGCGTTGAGATCGAAGCGACTCTCTCGCCGCATCATCGCGTACACCAGGTGCGGTGAGATATCATAGCGCGCGCAGTTCTCGATGACGAGCGCCGGGTACGGCACCGGGTACATCAGCACCTTGAAATGCGTGTCCAGTGCACGCCGTGTCTCGCTCTTGACCGCGTAGTACACGCGCTGAAAAGCGCGCACGCTCTTCCAGTGCATGGCGAAGTCGTCGTACAACACGCCCAGTTCGAAAGACACTCGCGCCGGCAACCGCCTGGCCTCGAGCACCTGCAGTTCGACCTCGGCCCAGTCCCGGAACCCCATCTGCAGAAACAGGCGTCCCCGCTGCAGGTAGACGGCGCTCGTCTCGAGCCGGCTGTTTTTCTCGAGCGGCGGCAACACCTCGCGGATCGAACGGTAAGCCTCTTCACGCCTGTTGAAAACCTGCTTGAGAAATTCCAGCAGGCCGCGCTCACCCTCGAGCGCCACCG
>JAZGDW010000067.1:0-2988 GCA_036478295.1 Candidatus Krumholzibacteriia bacterium | reverse complement strand
TCCGGATGAAGTCGAGCCCGATATTAGGGAGCGGCTCGCTGCCCTCACAAGCGGCGGTACGATCCCTGTCGAAAAGATGTCGCCTGAACAACGGGCCGCCCTCAAGAAGCTCCAGGACTATGAGCGGAGGGTCGCCGCGAAAAACTTTGAGCTAGAAGAGGAGGTGTTCGATCCTGTTGAGGCGAAGATTGAGAAGGAAATGTTTGCCCGTAAAGTCAAATGAGCGGCGCCGCTCGATAGGCCTCGCAGGCAGAAGCCCGCGCTGATAAACAGGCTGGGCTTTCGCAAAACACAGCGTTCTGGGTAGGGGGCGGGCGCGGGCTTGCATTCCCCATTTTTCTTTGCGATCCTGTGGAATCGTGGTCTGAGAGACGTCGCTCGGTTGAAGCCCGAGTCACTCTCGCTGGTCGAGGTCGGAGGTCGAGAGAGGGGCTTCAGCAAACCACGGCGTATCGGCTTTGAACAGAAAACGAAACATCGTCCTATTCGGTGTCCTAGTGCTTGTGGCTGGTGCCGTGGTAGGAGGTTTCCTTGCAGCTTCGCGGATCCAATCTCCAGCGGACGTCGCCGCGCGAACAGCACCCCCGAAACCATCGCCGATTCTCGTCCCGGTCGAAGAACGCGTGCTCAGCTCCAACATCGTGACGCGTGGCACGGCCCGGTTCGGATTGCCACAATCGATCTCGATTGTGCCGTCCGCCTTGAAAGCGAAGGCAGGGTTGATCACCACGCTGCCCTTGCGAAACACCCCGCTTAGGGAAGGCGCGGTGATGCTCACCGCTTCAGGGCGCCCGGTGTTCGTTCTCCGCGGTCGGATCCCGGCATACCGGGATCTCGTCCCCGGTACGTCCGGCGATGATGTTCGCCAGTTGGAGCGAGGTCTCAAGCGACTAGGATTTGATCCCGGTCCCATTGATGGAACCTACGATAAGCAGACCAGCGCTGCCGCGGCCCAATGGTACAACTCGGCGGGATGGGAGCCGTTTGGGCCGACGATCGACCAACTTGCACGTATCCGCGCCCTCGAACGGGACTGGGGTGACGCGGAAAAAAACAAGGTGGCGACTGCCGCCGCTGCTGCCGCCGCTGCGCTGGCCATAGAATCCGCAAGAGCCAACGCAGATCGCAACAATAGAGTGGCTGGCGGCGAGCTCGCGGCCAGGACGGCGGACCGGCGTCGAATGATGGCGACCACGGAGAAGGGCATACCCCTGGCCGTAGAATCCGCAAGAGCCAAAGCGGAGCAGGCCAATAGGGCTGCTGCCGCCGAGGTTGAGGTCAAGATGGCCGATCGGGCTTTGGTTATGATGGACCCGCGATCGACAAGAACAGCCCGGGCGGCCGCCGATGCACAACTCCAATTGGCTCGAGCGGTTGCACAGAAAACTCAACTGGAAGGTAAATTGGCAGTCGAGGCCGCGGAACGTGATGCCAAGTTGGCACCGGAGCAATTCAAACTGGCTGAAGCGGCTGTAAAGTCCGCTCAACTGGAAGGTGAAAAGGCGGTTCGGGCCGCTCTTGACGCACAGAAGGTCGCCGAACTTGACGCCAAGCTGGCAGCAGATCGAGCCGATCGACTCGCTGCTGACCTGGACATTGCCAAACGCAAGCTTGGCGTGCAGGTGCCGGCCGATGAGATCGTGTTCATTCCTGCTCTCCCTGTCCGCGTCGAGAAGGTCACGGCCCGTGTCGGTGACGCGGCGAGGGGACCCGTGATGTCGGTGACAGATAATCAATTAGCGATCGACTCAGCCCTCCCCCTCAACGCAGCACCGCTTGTCAAGCCGGGTATGCCGGTTGCCATTGATGAACAGGCCTTTGGGATCAAAGCCACGGGTGTCGTCAATATGGTGGCCGAGACCCCCGGCACCCGCGGGGTCGACGGGTACCACATCTACTTCGAGGTTCGCGTTGACAAGACCCCGACCCGGCTCGAACGTTTCTCCCTGCGCCTCACGATCCCCGTCGAATCAACCAAGGGAGCGGTCACCGCCGTCCCGCTCAGCGCAGTCTCTCTCGCCGCCGACGGGACATCGAGAGTCCAGGTAGGACACGATGGCGCACTCGAGTACATCGTGGTCGAGCCGGGCCTGTCCGCCGACGGGTTCGTCGAAGTGACTCCTGTTGAGGGAACGCTCGCGGCAGGCCAGCTCGTGGTCGTCGGATACGAGAACCCCGAGAATATGGATCTGCCACTGAAATGACCTGGAATGAGCTCGAAACCAAAAGGATATGTCATGCGTCATAGGATTCAAGCCGTGGGAACAGGTGTGACCATGCTCGTCCTTGCCGGCGGCGCCGGTGCCCAAACTGGTTCGCCGATTCTCGCCCCGGTCGAAGAGCGTGTGCTCAGCTCCAACATCGAGACTCTCGGCACGGCCCGGTATGGCTTGCCCCAATCGATCTCGATTACGTCGTCCGCCTTGAAAGCCAAGCCAGGGGTGATCACCACGCTGCCTTCGCGAAACACCCAGTTCGGGGAAGGCGCGGTGATGCTCACCGCTTCAGGGCGCCCGGTGTTCGTTCTCCGCGGGCGGATCCCGGCATACCGGGATCTGGTCCCCGGTACGTCGGGCGATGATGTTCGCCAGTTGAAGCAAGCACTCGCGCGACTAGGATTTGATCCCGGTCCCGTGGATGGAACGTACGATGAGCAGACCAGCTCGGCAGTGACCCAGTGGTACAAGTCGGCGGGATGGGAGCCGTTTGGGCCGACGATAGCGCAACGTGCAAATATCCGAACCCTCGAAGAGAGTTCGGCCGACACGGCCAAAACAAAGCTGGCGGCTGTTGCCGCCGCCACCGCCGCAGCCTTGGCCGTAGAATCCGCAAATGCCACGGCAGAGCACGCCAACAACGCTGCCGCCGCGGACGTCGAGGCCCAGACCGCAGCCCTGGATAAAGCCAACGCTGACCTGGCGAACGCCACCCTGGCCGTAGAAGCTGCACGCGCCACCGCAGATCACTTACTTCGAGTCGCTACGGTCG
>JAZGDW010000066.1:0-3368 GCA_036478295.1 Candidatus Krumholzibacteriia bacterium | reverse complement strand
GCGGCGACCGTGATGCCGACCCCCAGTTCGACGAGCAGGATTCCAAGCTTCTGCCCTTCGGCGAAGTCGTTTTCGAAGAAGACCCCGTACTCGAGGTAGTTGCCGCCGAAGAACAAGCCGGCGAACCCGACGCCCGCGTAGATCATCAGGCCGATTGCGATGAACGAGGTGACGACCGGCAGGGGCGCCACGCGGCGCGCCATTTCCACGCCAAAGACCAGCCCATAAAGAATGAAGGCCGAGGCGAAAATAACGCCCGCCTGAAAGCCGCCGCCCGGCCCGTAGTCGCCGTGGAACTGCACGAACAGCGCGAACAGCATGATTCCCGGAACCACGAGTTTAGCGATGACCCGGGCGATGGTGTGGTGTCTCATGTTTCACCTTCCCGGCGGCCGGTCTGGGGCGCGCCGCCGCGCGGCTGCGGAGCGCCGGGCGCGGGGCCGTTGGATGACCCACGGACCCGTTCGAGCACGCTCCGCGAAAGAAGCAGCATGACGCCGACCCCGGCCGTGAAGATGACCGTAACCTCGCCCAGGGTGTCATAGCCCCGGTAGCTCGCCAGCACCGTGGTCACGACATTCGGGATGTCGAAGACTTCCTCCGATTCCGCGAGGTAACGCGGCGCGACGTGGGTTTGGGCGGGCGCTTCCGGATCGCCAAAGGCGGGCAGGTCGGAGATCCCGTAAAGCAGCACGGCGCCCGTCGCCAAGACGACCACGAGCGGTGCGATCGAGGTGCGCACCGGGATCTTTTCGCGGTTCGCCGTCATGGCGAGCGTCCCCAGCATGAGGACCGTGCTGATGCCGGCACCGACCGCAGCCTCCGTGAAGGCAACGTCGACCGCATCGAGCAGTACGAACGTACTCGCCATCAGCAAGCTGTAGATACCCGACAGCATCACCACGGCGAACAGGCTGCGCAGGCGGACGATCGCGATCCCGACCACCGCCAGAAACACGAGCAGCGTAACGTCGACAACGGCTTCCATTGCGCGCTAGCCCTCCGCCTTCATCGCGGCGGACTCCTCGGCCGCCACGGGCGCGGGTGGGGTCTCGGCCGTGTTTCGCCGCGGTTTCGTCCAGGGTTTGATGCCGGCGTGCAACGCGGCGCGTCCCAGCGCGTGCGTCGAGGTCGGGCTCGTAAAAAACAGAAACACGACGATCAGCGCGAGCTTGATGGTGACCTGGCTCAAGCCCGCCTGGAACATCATGCCGGCGATCAACAGCCAGGCGCCGAGGGTGTCGGTGATTCCCCCCGCGTGCAGGCGCGAATAGAAATCGGGAAATCGGATCAGGCCGAGCGCGCCCACGATGCTGAACGTACCCCCAAGCACGATCAGTACCCAGCTTACGATATCCGCCCACTCCGTCATGTCAGCGGCGTTTCAGTCCTCTTCTCCCCCTGCGAGCCCAAGGTCCCCGTATTTCGTGAACTTGAGAACGGCGATCGTGCCGATGAAATTGATCAGCGCGTACATCAATGCGATGTCGAGAAACTCGGGCCGGCCCGTCAGGAAGCCGAGCACCGCAATAAGAATTGTCGTCTTGGTGCCGACCATGTTGAGCGCGAGGATGCGGTCGAACACGGTGGGCCCAAGCAGGGCCCGCACCAGGGCGAGCCCCATTGTGACGAGAATGGCGATCGACGCGGCGACGAACATCAGCCGCCCCCGGCGAAGCGGCGAACCCGGCGGCGCATGGTGCCGCGCTCGAGGTCCTCGGCGAACCCTTCATCGAGCGCGTGCACCAGGATCTTGCCCTCGTCGAGCCTTAGCGAGACGGTGCCGGGTGTCAGCGTGATGGAGTTCGCATAGACCACGCGGTCAAGATCATCCTTCTGGCCTGCGTCCACCGAAATGAGCCGTGGGTCGATCCGCATGTCCGGGCTGAGGATCTTCCGTGCCACGCTGAGGTTCGAGAGGACGATCTGCCACACGAGCCAGAGCCAGTAGACCGGGAGTTTCCAGCTCAGGTGGACCGGGTGGCCCTCGTGATCGACCACATCCATGCGGTGGGCCAGGAATACGACAAGGGCGACCGACGCTGCGCCGAAGCTCAGGATGAGCGGCTCGAAGTGACCGGAGAGGAGCAGCCACACGGCGGCGAGAAAAAGGGTAAGACTGGCTGACCTTATCACGTTAGCTCACGTTCGACCGCAACCGGTGCGTCAGGAAAAGATGACGCCGTTGCTCGTCTCCGCGCCGCAAGAGTAATAGGGCCGTAAACGCGGCGGCGCAAGAAAACTCACGAGATATTAAAGACCTGCGGGTCGCTCTTAACTCAGCATGACGCTTCGATGATTTGATGGTCAGGTTCGAAAGCGGCAATCCACCATCGCGGGGACAATAACCGTGCTCCACGAATTGTGAAGGCTTTAGAAACGTGGTAATATTTCGCAGAACTACTTAAAGGGCATGAAAAAGGCCCGTCGATAGCAACGATAGAAGTGGCAGGACCATGGTTATGGTAGAGGGGTATCAGGACTCAAGTGAGCTCCTGGAGGACGCGGAGGAAGTACGGGGCACCGTTAAGTGGTTTAATTCGGTCAAGGGTTTTGGGTTCATGACGCCGGCCGACGGCTCGGGTGACGTTTTTGTTCATCTCTCGGCATTGCGGCAGGCCGGGCATGAGTCGGTAGATGAGGGGACGACCCTCGTTTGCAAGGTTGTTCAGGGACCAAAAGGTTTGCAAGCGGTGCAGGTTGTGGAAGTCGATTCGTCGACGGCCACGCCATCCGAACCGAAACCGGTACGCAGCGGCGGCGCGGGTTTTGCGACCGTCGAGGCGGAGGGGGATTTCTTCGAAGCAACGGTCAAGTGGTTCAACCCGGACAAGGGGTATGGCTTCATCACGCAGGGCGAAGAGGCGCCCGACGTGTTTGTCCATATCAAGACCTTGCGCCGGGTGGGCATCGAGCAGTTGTTGCCCGGACAGACCGTGCGCGTACGCGTTGGCCGGGGACCCAAGGGTCCCCAGGTCGCCGAGATCGAAGTTTAGCTCAGCGCCGCGGCCTCCAGCGGCGACACACCTCTGTTTTCAGCGCGATTTCTTCGCGAAGAGGGACTCTGCATTTGCGTCGCCCCTAGAGCGGATTCTCCGGGTTGATGGATCGCCACCGGAGACTCAAATTGGGCGATTCCGAGGGGCGATTCCGGTCAACCCGGATTTGCTCTAGCATCTTGAAGAGTAGAGCAATTTTGTCCGAAGTGACTGAACCGCGCCGGTTCAATCATTTCGGATATTGCTCTAGGTCATAGACCCATAAACAGGATTCCCAAAGGGGCTGATTTGTGATTCAAACTTCTCAACAGAGGAGATTTGAAATGGCTCGCTTTGATTTGACGGATTTCGAGTGGTCGGTGATCCAAC
>JAZGDW010000065.1:0-28839 GCA_036478295.1 Candidatus Krumholzibacteriia bacterium | reverse complement strand
CGTCAAAGCATTTCCCAAGCTGTGCCAGGGGGCGGCACTCACGCCTTCCATGGCTGAAGACGCCATAGCGCGGCTAGAGGCGGTCAAGGACCGGGTAGCGGTCCCGCAAGAGGAACTCAACATCAGCCTGGCTCGCCTGTACATCGTCAAGGGAGACGATTTCTGCGCCGCCGAACGCTTCGCCGCCGTGATGGAGAAGAACGCGTCCAAAGCACCGGTCATTATCGACCTCCTCAAACCTTACTTGCAGGAGAGCCGCGAAAGCCTCGTACTCGACTACGTCTTCATCGAAGCGGCGCTTAGCACGAACAAGAACGAGGCTGCTCTACTTCACATCAAGAAGATCGCCCGGGACAGACGGCTGCGGGACGATCTGCTCTCGTGGCTGGACACGAAGTCGCAGGAGAAGTTTCTGCCCGTCGATCTCCTCAGCTTCTACGCCGAACTGACACTCGAACAGGGGCGCTTCGAAAGGGCCGTCGACATCTTTCGTGAAGTCGTTGCGCAGTCTCCCGAGGACGCGAGGGTGATCACCAGCATCCTCGACCGTCACCGGGACGAGCCCGCAGTCCAGAAGTTCTACGACGACGTCAGTCACCTGAGACCCGAGGTCGAACCCACGACCGGTGGTTTTGAAATCGAACATTTCGGCGGGCGCGACTTTACGCTGGACACCCACGGCGCAGGTGCTCCGTCGGCCTCACCGGAAGTAGCGGGCATGACCCCCCCGGGCCAGGACCCGATGGCGACGCCACCCGAGCAGCCGCAGGAACCGGCTGGCGAGCAGGATCAATCGCGCGAGGCCGGGGACGGCGAGCGGGACCAAACGGTGGACACTCTGGCAACTGCGGAAGAACCTGCGGCGGCTGGTGATTCGCCACCGGTTGAGCGGGAGGACGCCGAGGCACCGGTGGCACCCGAAGAGCCGGAGCCGCCGGAAACGGTCGTTACCCCGCCGCCGGAGGAGCCAGAGTCGCCGGAAACACTCATTCCTCCACCACCGGAGGAGTCGGAGCCGCCGGAAACGGTCGTTCCCCCACCGCCACAAAAAGAGCGCGAGATAACACTGGGAGATGAACCCGGAGAGGATTTCGATTCCCTCTACGCCCGTTTCGAAGCGGGCAGGCTCCACGCCGTGGAAACCCTGCGCCTGATCGAGCGGGCAATGGTCCTGGGAAGATACGATGAAGCCAAGCAGCTCCTCAAGTTCATACCGGAGAATGTCGGACAGGAAATCAAACGTAAGCTTTGTCTCGCCGCCTACTACATGGAGAAAGACCAACCGCTGGCGGCCCTCGTCATCCTCAAGGCCATTCCGCTGGCGGCCCTGAGCAAGGAGGAGCGGAGAAACTACCTGCTCCGCACCGCCCAATGCTACCAGAAGCTGAACCGCTTTGATGCCGCACATAGCGTGTACCTGAGAATCATGAGTGAGGAGCCCGATTTCGAGGAAATCGAAGAAATGGCAAAACGGAATTACGAAAAATATCTCAAAGAAATGGCCGGAGAAGCGCCGGTGCTTGAAAAGGTCACATCATTATGAGTCTGAAGTTTCAGACGGGAGGAACGGTACGATGAAAATCTGTCCTTTTATATCCCATATGCTGGGAGACGACAACGCGAGCACGCTCATTATCGATGAGAGCCCGCCCAGCTCCAAATCGAGCGATGAGGAAAACATCGTCATCCTGGGCTACGAAGAAGGAAAGGAAGCCCCTGCTGCGACTTCGACCAAAGCCAAGAAAACGTCCAAGAAGGACATTCCCTCACACCTCCTGTGCATCAAGGAGTCGTGTCGCTTCTACAAGACCAAGACCGGCGACTGCCAGTTCGACCTGATCTTTTCGATGCTGGACAAACCGGCCAAGACCTCCAAAACATCCCAGGCCTCATCCGCGGACCTGTCGAAGGAAGTCTCCGGGACCCTCGCGAAGGACATCGACAAGATCTGGAAGTTTCAAACCCAGAGCGTGTCCGAGCTGATCAAGAGCTTCGCAGAATCGGAGAAAAGCCAATCCAAGGTGTTGGAAGAGCTCAAAAAGGACCTCGAGAAAAAAATCGACTCGATGCCCAAGGCCGACGGCAAGTCATCCGGCGCCGAGGTCGCAAGACAGATCGAGGCCTTGCAAGAGAAGATCGATTCAATGTCGAAACCCGACAACAGCGCCGCTCACGAGGAAATGATGCGCAAGCTGGATGCCCTGCAAGAAAAGATCGACTCTAGCCCTAAGGCCGACGGCAAGTCATCCGACACTGAGGTCGCAAGACAGATCGAGGTCTTGCAGAAGAAGATCGACTCGATGCCCAAACCGGACACAAGCGTGAACGAGGAAATGGCACGAAAGCTCGACGCCCTGCAGAAAACAATCGAGTCGATGCCCAAACCGGACAAGAACGGGAGCGAGGAAATCACGCTCAAGCTCGACGCCCTGCAAAGGAAGATCGAAAAACAGGAGGGCAGCGTCGAAGGCTTTACCACCAAGGTGTCGGAGATCGTCCTGGACCTGCGCCAAAATTTCAACAAGCTTCAGGCACATACCGAGGACATTTCCAGACAACTCGAGCACTATTCGAAACACAACTCGGCGCCGACCGCCAACCTGAAGGGTCAGCTGGAATCAACCCTCAAAGCCCAGGAGGAAATGGAAAAGCGGGTCACTTCCTCGCAAGACGCGATTTCCTCCACAGTCAAGGATATCCAGCGTCAGCAAAAGAGTTGGGAAACCCGCATGGACAGCATCGCAGAGTACCAGGAAGAGATGCTGGGATACATGGAGGAGGGAAAGAAACACCGTGAGACCGAGCAGGTTCGCCACGCCAAGAAGGACGCCAAGAAGTTCAACAATCTCGGGGTGACGAGTTTTCACAACGGGGCGTACGAGATGGCACGGGATCAGTTTCTCGAAGCGGTGAAGGTCGATTCCGAATTCGCCGAAGCGTACAACAACCTCGGGCTGGCCTATACCGAACTCGATGATGACAGCAACGCGAGCAACGCGTTCAAGCGAGCGGTTGAGCTCAGCCCGTCGTTACACGCCGCCTACAACAACCTGGGGTACATCTTTTTTAAGCGGGGACATTACGATCAGGCCGTAGAGATGTATAACGAGGCCTTGGGCCGCAGCACAGACAACACCTCTGCGTACACGAACCTCGGCAACGCCTACTACAAGATGGGCAAAATCGATGAGGCCCAGAAGGCCTGGTCTAAAGCATTGGAGATCGATCCCGGCAACGATAAAGCGAAGAAAAATCTCCAACGGATCAGTGAGGAAGTCAGCTAACCGATCCGGCGATCACCGCCGTGCTATCACCCCTGCGGCTGCGCCGTCCGCGACACCTTGGTCGCCTCGAGACCTTTCGGTCCTTCCCTCGTCTCGAATTCGACCGTCTCACCCTCGGCTAACGTCCTGTAACCGTCACCCTGGATTTCGGAGTAGTGAACGAAAATATCCTTACCTGATTCCTGCTTGATGAACCCGTAGCCCTTGCTTTCGTTGAACCACTTTACTTGACCGGTCATACGCAATCGTATTATCCCCCTTTTACAGACAAAAAAAGCCGCCAGGATATGCAGAACCCCGCGACCGTCATCATGCTGCCTTACATACCGAGCCCTTAGTACATAACTGTTAGATCCTCAACCACCTGACTATTGTACACGATTCCGCCCACCTTTTTCAAGTGAAAAATCCTGCCTTTCACCGCCCTTACCGGGAATCCTGAGGAGCAACGACACCTTTTGAAGCATGCTGGACAGCGCACGTCAACGTTCGTCCGGCATTTTGCGTCCGCCGTCACGCTAATGCATCGCCGAACCGGGACAAAAGCCTGCACGAAAGTCGGGCGTGTATCTATTTGTCTTGTAGGCAAATACAATGATTCATCTCGTCCGCCTAAGCTCTTCTCTGGCATGCTTTTTGCCCTTTTCGAGCACGCGATGACATAAAGCCGTCCTGTGGATGTTCCAAAAAGGATCATGGCCGTGAGAATAGAGCTGCCTTACCTGAGAATTGCTAAGAGCTACGAAGAGTACTCGCCGACAGACCTGAACTCGGTGATTGCCGATACGGTCAAGCGGAGCAACGACCACCCATGCTATCTCGAGATGGTGGACGACGATCGGCAGCTCTGCCTTTTTTTCCGGGAAGGCCAGATCTACAGCGCCGGCAAGATCGAAGACTCACAGTTCAGTGAGACAACGATCAAGGACTTTTTGTTGACAGCCGGCCAGGTGATGTCGCCGCAAATGACGTGCTTTGAAGTCAACAACAAGATCCTGCACTCACTGCTCATCCTCTTTCAGAAAAAGCCGGCCTTGAAATTACTGACGTCTCTCGTTGATCTGGATCAGGTGCTGGACAAGATAGAGAACGAGGGCAAGAGCCGTATCGTCTGTGCGATGCAGGAGGCCGTCTTGCTGATCCTGCGCTATGAAAAGGGGAGGGTGACGGCCCTTTGCCACCAGGCCTCTTCACCAACGCCAAAGGAACGGAGCTTCCGCGAAGACTTCCTGGTCAAAACCTACACGTTGTCGGCGGAGCGTCCGCTGGAAATAACCGTCTACGACGACCTGCTGGTCAAGTACGCCGGTGACGCCAAGATGATCGAGGAGCCAGACCGGGAAAACGTTACAGATATGTATTTGTCCAAACCGCCGGTAGTCACACTGGTGTTCAAGGACAGAGAAATCGGTCACTGGGTTCTCGACCGCCCCGTTTTCAACATTGGGCGCACGGCGGACAATGAAATCGTTGTCGATAACCTCGCCGTCTCGCGCCTTCACGCGGTACTCGAAAAAGAAAAGGGACATTACTACATTCGCGACTGTGACAGTCTGAACGGAACACTCCTCAACAACAAGAAGGTCGGCCGCGCAAGACTCAAGCCCGGCGACGAGATTGTCATCGGCAAACACACACTCAAGTTTCAAAAGCAAACCGGTATCGAAGTCGCCGGCGGTCCCGACATCGCTCCCTTCGACCAAACGGTCATCTTCGGACCCGGCCAGGTGCCCAACCAGCCAATGCCTCCGATTGACGGAAACGGTGTCACCCCACAACTGGTCAGGAAAACGAGTGACTCGAGAATCGCGCTGAGTAAACCGATCGTGATGGGAAAAGACGAATCGGCCGACGTAGAGATCAACGGCTTTCTTGTGGCCAAACAGCACGCGGAGATCGTGCCACACAACGGCGGCCACGTACTTCGCCACTTGAACGGTCGCCGCAAGGTGACCGTCGGAGGCAAAGCTGTAAAGGAACACATCTTGCAGAATCACGATGAGATTCGAATCGGCAAGCACGAGTTCATCTACGAGGAGTGATCGACGACCATGGAGACCTCCACAGCGCAGAAAACACGGTACGTCTTGATCTCTGATGTCCACGGCAACCTGGAAGCTCTGCAAGCCGTGCTCGGTTTCATCCAGAAGCTCGGGCCTTACCAGCTGTATTGCCTGGGAGACCTCGTGGGATACGGCGCGAATCCGAAGGAGTGCATGGCGATTCTGCGGGATGAGGCGAACTTGATTCTCGCCGGCAATCACGACCTGGCCGTCGCGGGCGTCATTCCGAGCCATGATTTCAATCCCATGGCCCAGGCGTCGGTGGACTGGACGCGGAACCAACTCGACGAGGAAGACCTTACCACGCTGTCTAACCTGCCGCTGGTCTATATCGACGGCGACTACTGCTTCACCCACGCGTCTCCCATCGAACCGATGCGTTTCAGTTATGTTCACGGCCTCGAAGAGGTCGGAGGGGTTCTCTCGTCGATTGGTCAGCGCTTCTGCTTTGTCGGGCACACGCACCTGCCGCTTCTGGTCCGTATGGATGAAGTACGGGGTCGCATGGAAGTCGTCCGTGAATCCAAAGTGAAGATCCTGGAAGGATACAGGTATTTCGTCAACGTCGGCAGTACCGGCCAGCCTAGAGACAAGAACCCCGACGCGTGTGTCGTGATTCTCGATGAAGAAGAGGAAAGCATCGAGTTTCTCCGTGTCCCCTATGATATTTCCACTTGCCAGGACAAAATCTTGTCAGAAGGTCTTCCCTCTTACCTAGCCGAGCGTCTAGTGCTGGCGAGGTGAGATTATTGCCCAACGACAAGAACTATCAAATACTCAAACTTGTTGCTTCCGGTGGGACCGCGGTCCTCTACAGGGCAATCCAGACCTCGCTCGACCGCGTCGTGGCGATCAAGAAGCTACACCCACATCTCACCGAAGACGAGAACTTCACCCGTCGTTTCGTTCTCGAGGCCAAAGCAGCGGCCTCACTCGATCATGATAATATCGTAAAGATCATCGACTTCGGGACCGAAGACGGTTCGTATCACATGGTGATGGAGTTCATCGAGGGCGAGAGCGTGCGCGAAATCCTCGATCGCTGGAAACAAATGCCCGTCGACGTGGCCCTCGCCCTTACCTATCAAATATGTCTGGGTCTCGAACACGCCCACGCCAAGGGGATCGTCCACCGCGATATCAAGCCGGGAAACATCATGATCGCGCGTTCCGGCAAGGTGAAGATCACGGATTTTGGTCTGGCCAAGCTCACCCAGTCCACAACGCAGCACACCGCAGCGAATTCCATATTGGGCACACCGTTATATATGTCTCCCGAGCAAGCGTACGGCGAAAGCGTCGACCACCGGAGCGATCTTTTTTCGCTCGGCACCATGTTCTACGAATTGATCACCGGCGTGCAGCCATTCCACGACGAGAGCTACATGAGTGTTATTCAGAACATCCTGAACAAGAACGCTCCGCACCCGTCGAGGTTCAACGTCGAGGTACCGCAGTCGGTCCAATCGCTGATTTCGAAGGCCATGAACAAGGCCCGCCAGGCCCGATTTCAATCGGCCGGCGATTTCAAGAAAGCCATCGAAAAATATCTCGGCCTCGACCAGTTGAAAGAGGCGACGGAAAGCATCAAACACCTGTTGAGTACGGACGGGGCAACGGTGATGCTCCCAAAGACCGTCCGCAGACACACACAGAAAAGCCGACTCCGGAGGGGGTTAGTTGCGGCGATCGCCGCAGCAACTCTCTTTGGGGCGGCAGGGTTCGGGTACACGCTGGCCCCGGAATCGGTCCAACGCCACGTGAACGATCTCGTGTCGCGCGTTGTGAACAGCGGTTCCGCACGCAGGCCCCCTCAGATCGCCGGCCTCGACGCAAACGGACCGGGCGCTGCGTACCTGCCGGGTGCGATACTGGACAAGATGGTCGCGGCGGCAGACAGCACCCAGCCGGCCGCCGCCGATTCCGCAGGAGCTGTGCAGGCCCCCGATGTCCCGGAGACGTCCACCGGACCGGTAGCCAATACCCCAGGCGGGCTGTCCCCTGTCGATACGGCGAAGCCCCCAGTGACATCCAAACCCACGCCCAACGTGCAACCCAAGCCCGAGGAAGACCGCAAACCGCCTCCTTCGCCCCGCAAGGGATGGATCCGGGTCAAGGTCGAGCCGTGGGCGGAAATCTACATTGACGGAAGGTACCGGGGTGACGCCGCCCCTTCGCTCCGCGTCCAGCTGAAGAGGGGACCTCACTCTCTCGAGTGCCGTAATTCGAAGTACCGGACGTACAGTGAAGTGATACGCATCACCCCCGGCGAGCTATCGACACGAACTGTCATACTGGAAAAACTGACCGGTCGCATTATGATCTCGACCGTCCCGGGGGCCCAGGTATTGGTCGACGGTGTGAGTGTCGGCGTCACACCGCTGCGGAAGCCCCTGAAGCTCGAGGCTGGCGACCACCTGGTCACCGTCAAGAAGCCCGGGTTCAATGTGTGGAACAATCAGATCAACGTGACCGCTGACGAGTCCATCAGCCTGAATATCACCCTGAGTCCCATCTACTAGGCCGCTACCTCAACCCCTGTCGTGCTGCCGTCGACGATCGAAGCGGTGGCGCAGTAGAGCCGCCGGCTCACTCACCGGCGTCGAGGAGCGCACGCGCCTTTTCGTACACCGTCTCCGGTGTGAGAGCGGCCAGCCGGCCGCTCTCGGCCCTCACCACATGCAGATTGGAACACCGCGGCGCCCACCGTACAGGATCCGTGGGGCCAAAGATGCCGAGTGTTGTCGCACCCGCCGCGCAGGCAACGTGCATCACACCGGTGTCGTTGCAGATTACCAGATCGGCTCGCTTCAGAACGGCGGCGACGTCGCCGATGGGTCTGCCCTGCAGCTTCGCGCAGGCCGTTCTGGCCACACGGCAAAAGGCATCCACGGGATCGGAATCCCTTGGCCCTTCGATGACACAGAGGTTGATCCGCCGCTCCTCGGCCAGACGGTTGACGACGTCAGCAAACTTTTCAGGCGGCCACATGTTGCCGACCTTGCCGGCACCGGGGTGAACGGCAATGATCGGCGCGCCTTCCAGGGCGTGTTCGCCCAGGTATCCTTCTGCCCAGCGCTCGTTGTCCTCCGACGGCACCAGCAACGGGCTGATGTCGTCGGTTGCAATGCCGAGCGCGCGCAGCGGGTAAAGGTTGTGCTCCGCCTCATTCATGCCCCTGAGCTCCCTCTCATCCGGCAGCGGAAGTTCCACGTGGTAAAACGCCGAACTCATCGGATTGTTGAAGGGTCGCGATGTCGAGCCCGCACGATAACGGGCGCCCGAGAGAAGGCCAAGCACGGCGCTCGTAAACGAGAAAGAGACCGTGTGGAGAACAATCACGAGATCGTAGCGGTACCGCCTCATCTGCCGGATCAACGCAACCACCTGGAGCGGGTTAAGGCCGGCGAACAAGTGGACGTGGTCGACGTACGGGTTGTTGAGAAGCACGTCGCGATTGATCCTCGCGCTCACCACCCCCAATTCGGATTCTGGAAACGTCTCCTTGATGGCCCGGTAGGCGGGGACGGCCAGGAGCATGTCACCCATCTGGTTGTGCTGGCGGATGACCAGAATGCGCTTTGGAGGGGGAGACAGGATGGCCTCTTTGGACAACGCCTCCGTGTGGACGATGGACGTCGTCAGCCGGATGAGAAGGCGCTTGCCGGCCCGTTCCATTCTTTTGACAAGGCCCATCTAATCTCTCTTTTCCGGGTGTGGCAGGATGGGTGCTCTCATGCTCAAACAGTCCTCGGCGCACGAGCTTTGTGCTCGTAGATTCCCGGTCGCGCGCCTGCGCACTGCTCCGCAGCATTTCGCTCATTGTGGCCAGCTGTCAGTGCTCAAGAACTCGCCTGAGAACACCCATCCTGCCGCACCCCCAGTGTCCGCGGACGCAGATTCAGCGTCGCTTCGTTCGAGCCTCGATCTCGGCCAGCATGTCCTCGTAGCTCACAAAGCGCGAGGGTGCGATACGGCTGTTCTCCAGCGCTTTTTTCACCGCGCACTTCGGCTCGTGCGAATGCGTGCACGACTGGTAATGACATTCTGACTCGAACTCGCGGAACTCGGGGAAACACGCCGACAACTCCCCCTTGTCCGTGCCGGGAAACCCGAAGGTTTGCATGCCCGGAGTATCGACCATGAATCCACCCTTGATCGGGTAGAGCTGAGAGTAGGAGGTCGTATGACGACCTCGCCCCGTCTTGCGAGCCACATCCCTGACTTTGAGCTCGAGACTCGGGTCGATCCGATTCAGCAGCGAGCTCTTACCCACGCCCGACTGGCCGACGAACGCATACACGCCACCCTGCAGCAGCGCTTCAACCCGCTCGATCCCTTCGCCCGTCTTGGCGCTAGTACGGACGACCGGGTACCCAATTCCCTCGTAAAGGCTCACGAACGCCTCCACGTCTTGACCCGACTTCATCTTGTCGATCTTGTTCAAACAGATAACGGCCTTGGTGAAGCCCCTTTCGGCAGATACCAGAACACGGTCGACAAAACGATGGCTGAGTCGCGGCGACCAAAGGGACGCCACCAGGACAAGAAGGTCGACGTTGGCCACAATGACCCGTTCCGACTCGTGGCGTCCGCCGACATGCCGGGACAGCCAGGATTTCCGTGGCAGCAGACCTTCGATCGCCGCCGGTCCACCAGCAGAGCCGTGCGTGTAGATCTGCACGCGATCGCCGGCAACGACGTGCAGGTTCTGGCCTTTCTGGCGGAAACGTCCCCTTAGCAGACACACAACCATTTCGCCGTCCACGTCCACCCACAATTCGTGGCCAGTAACACGCAAGACCAGGCCATTTGCGTGTTCAGTTTTCATAGTGGACAGGAATATAGCAGCAAATTCCTCAAAAGTCGCATTTTTCGTATTGAGAGGAGTGGGGTTTTCTGATAGGTTTCATATTGAATCGGCGCACACCGGAAGCACGAATGAAGCCGCAGGAACTCGCAGAATTCTTTCAGGAATCACTCTGTATATTCGACCTGGAGTCCAAGGACAAGCGCGGGGCGTTGTCGGAAATGGTCGAATGTATTAGCGGGGCCTGTCAGCTCAAAGACCGGGACTTGATTCTCGAGATGCTGATGACTCGGGAAAGGCTCGGCAGCACGGGCATTGGCAAGGGTGTGGCTTTCCCCCACGGACGGTCACTCGCAGTCCAGGAACTGACCCTTCTCTTTGCCCGCTCGCGGGAAGGCGTGGATTTCGATGCGTTGGATAAGAAGCCGACGCATCTTTTTTTTCTGATAATCGCGCCGCCTCAGGATAAGGAAAACCTTTATCTGCAGGTGCTTGGCCACCTCGTGGAACTGATCAAGACCGCCCCGGTTCGCAGGCGCCTGGTCGAGGCTGAGAATTTCGCCCGACTCCACGATGCTCTGGGAGCTTCATGACGGCAGATTCCATGGAAGAACAGGTCAAACTGCTCGTCGCTCTTCAAGATCTGGACTTGATGCTCAAGGAAGCAAAGGATACGGACACCTCCTTGGAAATGAAGCAAATGGGCTTTAAGTTCGACGGGATCACGGAGCTGCAGGACGCCAGAGAGGCGCTGGCCAAGCGCATAACGCCCCAACTTTTAAACCGTTACGAGCGACTGGCCAAGTCGTTCGGACGAGCGATCGTGCCGGTCACCAGCAACCTCTGCCTCGGCTGTTTTGTTACCCTTCCCACTTCGTACCCGTCCCTCAGGACCAAGGACGTTCTGCTCGCCTGCGAAAACTGCGGGCGAATCCTCTATTTTACCTAGGCAAACCCGTCCCTACGCGAGTTTGCCCATCGGTCGAAATCCGCTTGAGTTTTGCCGCTATCAAGTGTAAAATAATTTTACTCGTAAAATTTCTTAACCATTCTGTCGAGGGCGTATGGCGTTCCACCCTTCTCATTCATACCAGCAAAACCTCGAACCCACTGGGGACTCGTGGCTGGCTGGCGCCTGGCGTCTCACCCCTCTGGTCGATTTGGTGAGCGAGCGAACATTTCTACGTTTCAGCATCAAGTCCAAGGCCCTCACCGATTTTCTGCCCAGCGTCCTGAGGTTTCGCGCGGATGCGGCCGCGGCGATAGCCCCGGAATTCTGCCCCCCCCTTCTGTCGCTGACGGTCGAGGGCGGCCGCATCGAGTTCTTGACGGACTATTTCAAACCCGTGCCGGCGTCAGCAGACAACGCGAGTCAGCTGGAGACGTTGTTTGATCCGCTGATACGGACCCTGTCTCGTTTCGAAGACTATGACTTCTACGTGAGTGATCTTTTTCCGGGAGCATTCGCCATAAATGAGACCGGGGGCGCCGTGATGCTTCCCGTCGCCTATGTGATTCCACCTCTGCCGGGCGGGGGTGCATCCTCATCCGTGCAGGCACGCCCCGGCATCCCGGGGACCCGGCTGCGGACGCCGCTTCTACAATCCGAAGGCGAGACGATTCACCTGTCGCTCCTCGAGAGACTGATTCGTCAGATCAGCGCTCGCACCGACGATGCCCCATTCGACGATCTCGGCCTGCCCCCGTTTTGCAGGCGGCTGCAGGAAACCGCGGGGGCAATCGCGGCGGGCAAAGTCACGACACTTGGGGGTGCGTACGAGCAGCTATTCCAGCGCCCGTTGCAAAGGGCCGACACACGCCGGTGGGCAGACGAAAGCCCTGCTATAAAGGACTGTGTAAACCAGGTGGTCGAGCGCGCCAGGGTGAGCGGCAGCGTCGTCGTGGTCAAGGGGGATTCCTACACCGGCAAGAGCCGTATTCTCCAGAGAGCCGCCGTTCGGCTTCAGCGCTCGGAAGCTTGCTCGGTAACCGTAATGGACGAATGGGACCTTTTTGCCGCCCGGCGCAAGCGATCGGCGGCTGAGGGAAAGTCCCCGTCCCACCGCGTGTGGGTCATCGATGACATCGATGAGAGAGAGTTCGCCAGTTCTGATTTTTCGACCGCACTGCTCGATTCATCCGCCGCGAGCGGGGACTCTGTGATTCTCGGCGTTCGCTCGAACGGCTTAGTGCAGGAGCTGAGCGAGTTCCTGGATAAGCTCAGGCGAAAAAGTGCGGACGGGTATCTCGAAATCGATCTCGAGGGGCACAGCGCCCAGGATGAAACGGGTCGACTGGCGGGATACCTCTGTAAGACGCTACGCGACCTCGGCGGGAAACCGTGCGACACCGACCCGCCCGGGGAACTGATCAAGGCCTGCCTCGAGCGGCTCCGAACCGAGGAGCGGCAGCTTCTCGAGTTCATTGCCGTGGCGAGGTTCGCGATGCCACTTGATCTGGTCATGTCCGTGTTTTCGGAATCCAACGAGACCATCGGGGCCGCCATACTCCGGCTCGTTGCCCTCGGCAGCGTAGAATTGTCGTATCGAAAACTGCCGCGCAAGAGCTCCATATCGCTCTTCGTTCGCATCGAAAGTGTCGCGCTCCGGCACCTCATTTACGGCAGCATTCCGAAGTCCCGGCGCAAGAAGCTCCACCGCACCGTCATTCTGATCGGTGAACGCGAGCGTTTCTTCCCCAACTTTTTCCTGCTGCTTCACGCCCTGTGGTCGGGGGACAACGATCTTTCCGCCCGGCATGCGCTCGCGTACCTGCGCGATACGAAGAGCGAGAGGCGCAATCCCGCGGTCGTCTCGTTGTGCATCGGGCTGGCGGGCAAACGGATCCTGGAGAGCCTTCCGTTCGCGGACCAGGTGCTGGCCCATTACGAACTCGCCCTGGACCTGCTGCAAAAGGGGAGCGCCGCGGATGCCGAACGCCTGCTGCTCGAATCGAGAGACCTCATCGACGAGGCGGAAGAAGACGTCAAGCTGAAGAATGCGCCGCGACTCAGCGGGACCTACCGTCTACTGGCCGACCGGTGGGAGGCACGCGGCGAATTCAAACAGGCGCTGGACCTCCTGGAAACAGCGCGAGACGACCTGCGTTCGGCACTGCCCATACCGGAACAGGCCCAACTGCTGAACGATATCGGATGGCTGCAGTACCGGCTCGGTGACTATGACATGTCGATGGAATCATCCAGGTTGAGTTTGAACACGCTCAGCGCCACCCAGTACCCAATGATCGTCGCGCAGGCGTTGAACCTGATGGGTGTGGTTCACTTCAACACGAGCCGTTACGACGAAGCGATTTCCTATTACGAGCAGAGCGCTTACCTACGCGAGCGGTCAGGCGACGACAACTCGCTGGCGGCGAGTTTCAACAACCTCGCCCTCGCCTATCAGAGCAAAGGTGAATACGAAAAGGCCCTGGATTACTACAACCGCAGTCTGGAGCTCAAGCGCCGCCAGAACAACCAGGCGGGAATCGCCGGTGGTTACCTCAACCTGGCGCTTCTCTATCTCGAAGGCCGCAATTTTAAGGAAGCGGAAGCCAAGTGCCGGGAGAGCCTCGCCATCAGCGAAGCGCTCGAAAACGCGCCGCTGGCCGCCGACAACTACGCCACGCTCGGTGATATCGCGCTCGAGGACGGGGATTTTGAAGCGGCGGAACAACACTACCGCGTGTCTCTGAACGTCTCGCACGAGCGGCAGGCGATCAACGAGGAGATGGGCGCGCTGCGTCGTCTCTCTGCGATGTGCCTCAAGCAGAAGCGGTTCGAAGAGGCAAAGGAATTTGCGGACGCCGCGTTCGAACTGGTCCAACGAATCGGATCGAAATACGAGAACGCCCAGATCGAAGTTATCTTCGGGGACCTCGAACGTGAGCAAAACCGGCAGGTGGAGGCGCTCAAGCACTACGAACGGGCGTCCACCCAATACACGGCGCTCTCGAAATACAGGCTCGCGGCCACGGTACTCGCGAAGATCGGGCTTATCCACGCGCAAACGGGGAATGACCTCGAAGCGCGGCACTATCTCGACCGCGCACAGGACTTCATCCGCGCGGACATCGGGCGCGAGCTGCCCGAGGAATTCGTGAAGCTCCAGCACGTCCTCAGGGCCCACCCGGCGCGAACCCCGATCGGCGGCAAGGAATCGCAGGAGCTACTGATGGCTTTCTACGAGCTGAGCGCGTTGACCGACTACGCCACCGACCACAGGGAATTCATCCGCCGGGTCATGGACGCGGCCAGGCGCGTTGTCGATCCCACCGACTGTTACCTCGCGCTCAGGACAGACAGCAACCAGTTTCGCGTATTTGGAAGCACGGGAGAGCGCAGCGCCGCACTGCCCAGAAGCACCGACGCTCTTTTCCGACGCACGCTCCTGCTCGGCGGACTCGTCGACAGTCATTCCCAGGATCTTTCCGATGTGGTACCGGACCTCGACCCGCCGGAAGGACAAGGCTTTCTCTGTATTCCGCTCAAAGCCATGAGCGAAGACCTCGGATGCCTCTTGTTCTACCTGGAAAAGAATCGCCTCCCCCTTTCCAAAGAGAACGTCAACTTCTTTACGTGGCTCGGGCGGCAGGTAGCGGGCAGCCTGAAACTGATGCTCCACCTGAACGAGCAGTTCCTCAAGGGCGAGATACTCGAGATTCAGGATGACGAGATGCAGGATGACGAGCAGGTCAAGTTTCGTTTCGAGAGTTTGATCGGCAAGAGTGAAGCAATGAAGGACATTTTCCGCCTGTTGGAAAAAGTCAAGAACACCGATTCCGGTATCCTTATCCTGGGGGAGAGCGGCACCGGCAAGTCCGTCCTAGCGCGCGCGATTCATTACAAAAGCCCCCGGCACAAGAAGCGGTTTCAGGAAATCCACTGCGCGCAGATTCCCCATGATCTGCTCGAGAGCGAGTTGTTCGGCCACGAACGCGGGTCGTTCACGGGAGCCGTACGGCGCAAACTGGGCTTGTGCGAAATGGCGGACGGGGGCACGTTGTTTCTCGACGATATCAATGTGATGCCGATCGAAACACAGACCAAGCTTCTCCATTTCATCGATGGCAAAAGCTTCATGCGGCTAGGTGGCAACCAGAGGTTGACGGCGGATGTTCGCATCGTTGCGGCGAGCAACGAAGACCTCGAGGAACTCTGCAAGCAAGGCAAATTTCGTCTGGACCTGTACTACCGACTGAAGGTCATCCTGATCGATCTGCCGCCGCTGCGTGAACGCAAGGAGGACATGCTAGCGATCGCGCTCGATTATGTAAAAAAGAGCTGCGCGGAAAAGGGCATACCGCCCAAGACGCTGTCACCGGAGGCAATCCAGCTCTTTCAGAAGGCGACCTGGGGCGGAAACGTCCGAGAGTTGCAAAACGTGCTGGAGCGTGTCATCGTGCTGTCCGACGACAATCTGATCACATCGTCATCACTGCCTGACGATTTCCTGAAAGAGGTCATGGGGACCGGCCGCCACACCAGCCGGCGACTGGACGAGCTCGTCGACCAGATAATCGCTTTGGGCAATTATTCGGAATCGAAGCCGCTGCTGCCGGTGCTGGAAGCTCTGTTGGCGAGGCGCATGGTGTCGCATGTGGACGGCAAAGGCCGTGCGGCGGCCATGCTGGGCATATCGAAACCGACCCTTTATGCGCGCTTGCGTGACTACGATAGATTACAATAGATTGTAGACAACGGGCCATCGGCAGGTCCTGTCAGCGAACACCCCGCCCGTGCTCGCCAGCGGCGCACGGCCAGGTGCCCCCACCGGATTCTGAGATTCACGAACGAGAGCCTTCATGACCCTACCAAAGTCGGGCGTCAGCATACTCCTGATCTTGTTGTACATCGCCGCGGTATGGATCCGGCTCAGCGGCTCGAGCGGAACACCCTACCCATACTTCAAAGGGGAATCGGGTACCAATTACCGGCACGCGCTGGCCGTCGGGACCCAGGGAGGTCTCCCCGAGCATGACCCACGCTTCTTTTGGCCGGAAGGCTATTCACCGGCTTATACCAAGGCGGTTGGCGCCGAATACCTGACCGGGGCCGCGATCCGGTTCGGGAATGCATTCAGCGACATGCCGAAGAAGAACGTGGCCGGTTTGTTCACCGTCCTCGTCTTTTCACTCTGTGTCTTTACGTTCTACGGTTTTACCCGATCGCTGTGGCAATGCCAGACGTCCGGGTTACTCGCTGCGCTCCTGCTGGCGTTTTCACCCCCGCTGATTGGGATCACCCTCGGCAGCGAGTTCCTGCACGGCCCGTTTGCACTGCTCCTCGTCTCGCTGCACTTGTGGCTGTTTCTCGCGTGGCGGCGCACGCCGTCCACGGCGCGGGCCATCTGGTCGGCGCTGGCAACGCTAGCGCTGCTCGCTGTATGGGAAACCGGCCCCGCCTACGCCGCACTGTTCTGTGCGGTCGCCGTCCTGCTTCCCGGAGGCGACGATCGCGCCCGAAGAACGTTTCTCACCTGGCACGCGGCCGTGATGATCTTCGCGGCGGCGCTTCTGCCATATCTCCACGCCCGCCGTCTTATCGCCGACTGGCCCGTTGTTCTGATCGTGGTCTCGACCGTGTACGGTTACGTTCGACACTCACTGCCGTCGAGGGTTCCGGGCTGGGCGTACCTGGTGGCCGGTGCCGTGCCGCTCCTGCTCGTGCTGCGACCGATCCACATCGGCGGTGTCGAAACGCTCTCCGAGGTCCAGTACTGGTTTTATCGTTTGCGGTCCATCGCCGGCAAACCAGTGGATCCGCAGCTGCTCCCCGAGTCGGTCCGTTTCCTGTGGTCGCACGACCGCTCGACCCCCGCGCCGTACACGCTCTTTGCATTCTTCGTTCCGCTCATTTTCCTGCTGCCGCCGGCGTTCTTGTCGTTACGTGGCTTCTCTCTCCGCGCCGGCAGGCGCGTGTGGCCGCCCGTCTTTGTCGGCCTGCTGGGCGTGCTCGTCTTTTGGCTCGACCGCGGCACGATTTACGCCGCCGCACTGATCCTTTTTCCGCTGCTCGCCGTCTCCGGAGTAGCGCTGGGCAAGCACCTCGCACGCCGCGGCACGCTGGTCGCTATTGGCGCGCTCCTGGTCGTCACCAGCGGACTGATGCCGCTGGGCAAGGCCAATGCCGTTTATCGGGCCGGTGGTGTTCTCGGGTTGTCGCCGGTGAATCCGGACGGCTTTGCAGCGGTGAGTCTGGGAAACGCGGACCTGGACCTGGTCCGTTACGTGGTGAGCCGCACTTCCGTACGCGATCCGTATCTTGTTCCGCCCGAGTTATCCTCGCTGATAGTTACGTTCGCCGGGCGCAAGACGATGCTGGTACCGGGAGCGACGACGAAGAAGATGGCACAGCGGACCGGCCAGGTCATCGCCCTATTCTATGAACACGAAGACACGCTGTACACCTTCTGCAAAGCGTCGGGAATTCGTTACGTGGTCTACTCGATCGATTTACTGCTCGACACATCCAAATATTCACCGCTCTACATGGCGGGACTGCGGAGATTCGGCGAGGACGCCGTGGCGAAGCGGATGCATTTCGCACCCGAGCGACTCCGGCACTTCAATCTCGTCTATGAAAACGATGTCTATCGCTTGTTCCGGGTCGTCGACGGCGGGGAACCCTCTTTTCTGACAGATCATCCCCCAGTTTATCAGTACAACATCCTGGAACGAAACGGGGACACTCTCGAGTCGTTTTACACGCGGGTCGTGGATATCCTGGCCACGTATCACACCGCCGTCGCCGCACTGGCGAGGGACGACAAGGAAGGGGCCATCCGCCGCTTCCGGTACTGTCTGGACCAGGCTCCCCGTTTCAGCAAGGCGTGGATGGGTGTGGGTGATTCGCTTGTACGCCTGCGTGATTTCCGGGCGGCAAACGCCGCATACATGCGCGTGCTCGAGAACGCCCCGGACAATTCGCGTGCGTTGTATTATGCGGCGCTGACGTTCGGACACATCAAGGAAGTCGACCGGGCGCTGGGACTGCTCGAGGTCCTGTTCGCGACCGGCGGCGAGCGGGAGTTGCTGCGGCTGGCCCAGCAACTGAAAGTCACGCTGGAGAAAGGTATCCCGCTGGACGGCTCGCCCCGACCCGAGCGGACCCCGTGAGCGCGTAGTCCCCCCGCGCTCCAGCCGGTGACCCGGTCTGCACGAATCTGTCCAGGAGGAATGGTGGGGACTACTGGATTTGAACCAGTGACTTCTACCGTGTGAAGGTAGCACTCTCCCGCTGAGTTAAGCCCCCGTTTCCAGCCGCTCCGTGGCGGTACGAGCCCGCCTTCGCGTGGATACGAGCTGTATCGCGTGCCGGCCGTTCCCGCGCGGAGAGGCTACGGACCCGTCACGCCGTGTGCAGCGTAGCACACACAGCCCCTGCCGCAAACCCATTCCGGGAGCGCAGCGTTTTTGATTGCAATAATCGGTCGTCTGCCAGTACAATCGCGTCAGCTCGTCGTCAGCGCTTTTCCACTTCCCCGGAATTTCACCATGCCAGCACAATCCTCCAAACCGTTTCAGATTCGCGATATGAAGAACGCCGATAAGCCGTTCATCGTCGAGCTCGCCAGGTCCCTGACCACGTTCTTTCCGGAGGATGTGGTGGAGCTCATCGCGGCCTCGCTCAGCAAGAGATCGGTGCTGGTGGGGGTCGCGGGCAAAGAGGTCATCGGTTTCCTCATCTTCGAACTTAGGGACAGCCGCACCACCGAGATCATCTGGATGGGGGTCAAGGAGGATTACCACGGTCTCGGGCTGGGGAGCCTGATGCTGGACACGCTGGAGAAGAGGATGGAGCAAGCCGGCGTCAACAAGATCATCGCCTCCACGCTCTCCTACACCGTCAAGTACAAGCCTTTCGAAAAGGTCAGGACCTTCTACTACCACCGGGGATTCACGTCGCTCGGTATCCAGAACAACTACTACCAGGACGGCATGGACCGTCTTATTCTCGTAAAGAACATCTAGGCTGGCTGCGATGGCGAGGGGGGGCTCAGGCGAGTTCTTGAGCACTGACAGCTGGCCACAATGAGCGAAATGCTGCGGAGCAGTGCGCAGGCGCGCTAACCGTGTCTACGAGGATGAGGCTCGTGCGCCCCAGGACTGTCTGAGCATGAGCCCCCCCTCGCCATCGCAGCCAGCTCAACGATGTCTCTCGACGCCAAGCTGTGGACACCTTTTCTCCAGCGGGCATGTCGAGCACAGGGGGGAGATGGGCTTGCAGACCCTCTGTCCGAAGCTCACCAGCAGTTCGTTGTAACCGATCCAATACTTGCCGGGAAGGACGTCCATCAAGGCGAACTCCGTTTGCTCGGCGGTTGTTGTTGTCACCAGTCCGAGGCGGTTGGAGACCCGGTGCACGTGGGTATCGACACAAATGCCCTGCTTGCCATAACCGAGGGTCACGACAAGGTTGGCCGTCTTTCGGCCCACACCTTTGAAGGTCAGAAGCTCATCGATCGAGTCGGGAACGACCCCGTCGTACTCGGCGAGCAACCGGCGGGCGATATTTTTGATCGTGCGCGCCTTGGTCTTGTAGAAGCCGACCGGGTAGATGGCCTTCTCGATGGCGCGAACCGGCGTGGAGGCCAGGCAGCCGACTGTGGCAGCCACCGCAAAGATACGCTTCGACGCCGCCATGGTGACCTCGTCCTTCGTGCGCAAACTGAGCACCGTGGCTACCAGAATGCGAAACGGATCCCGTTTGCGCCGGGCGAGTCGTGAAACAGAGGGCAGCGATGCCCCAACTGCCTTGCTCATACCGGTGATCAGCGTGTTGAGCCGCCGCTGGCCCTGCTTGATTCCTTTTGCCCTCATGTGTTTCCCCCCGTGCATACGCCAAAATATCCGATGAATATACAGAAGAAACGCCGCGCGACCAACGCTTTTCCGGTTGACGGATCCGGCGCTACCGGTCACCTCGCGCCGCGGTATGAGTGGCAGCGGGTGGACGTAGCGGCCGCGCGCAGCTTTAGCGAGCACGGTCGCGCTGTTCGCTGACAGGACCCGCGATCACACCTCGTCGTCAAACGGGCAGGTCCCGCAGGCGGTACTGGACCGCTTCCGCGACGTGGGCTGGTCCAATGTCGGGGCTTGCTTCCAGATCGGCCACGGTCCGCGCCACCCTCAGAATATGTCCCCGGCCCCGCGCACTGATGCGGAGGCGTTTTTGCGCTCGCTCGAGTAGCGCGCTCGCCTCCCCATCCAGCCGGCAGAACTTGCGGACCAGTCTCTCCGGCAGCTGTGCGTTGGACACCTGGGAGCCTTCGCCGTCGAGCCGCAGCGACTGGAACCGCCGGGCGCGCAGCACTTCGTCCCGCATCGATCCGCTGGCCGGCCTGGCCGTCCGGTCTTCGAACGCCGCGGTCTCCACCGGCCGCACAAAGACATGGATCGCGATGCGGTCGAGCAGGGGCCCGGAGACCTTTCCGAGATATCGCTCGATCGACAGGGGTGTGCAGCGGCACAGGTGATCGGGGTTGCCGAGGTTACCGCAGGGACAGGGATTCATCGCGGCGACGAGCTGGAAGCGCGCGGGAAATGACACCGTGTTCCGTGCGCGGGAAATGACGATACGCCCTTCCTCGAGCGGTTCGCGCAGCGTTTCCAGAACATGGCGCTTGAATTCCGGGAGTTCATCCAGAAACAAGACCCCGTTGTGGGCGAGCGTCACTTCGCCGGGGCGCGGGACGTTGCCGCCACCGATCAGTCCCGCCTCACTCGCGCTGTGATGCGGTGACCGGAAGGGGCTCTCGTGTATCAGACCGTCACCGGCCAGGAGTCCCGCGATGCTGTAGATCATGGTGGTTTCGAGCGAAGCCCGCTCGTCGAGCGGCGGCAGCAAGGCCGGAAAACGCCGGGCCAGCATGGTTTTTCCGGCGCCGGGCGGGCCGACCACGAGCACGTGGTGTCCCCCGGCCGCGGCGACGGTCAGGGCACGCTTCGCCGCCTCTTGCCCGACCACATCCTCCATATCGAAACGGGTGGTACCCCCGGGCCTCAGAGCGCACTCGAACCTGTGCGAATCATCCCGCCGTTTGTGTAACGTGTCGCCCGGCGGCACACGGTTCGTTCCGCCGCCGCGCCCGCCCTCGCCGCCGCCTTCGGACCTGTTCGTATCAGCCCCGGTGTGGGCCGTGTCGGCCCTGGTAACGTCAATCCTCTCGCCCCCCACCCGCACGATGTCCACGACATCGCGCAGCCTGCGGCTGCCAAACACTTCGATACCCGCCACCGGCAGGGATTCCGAAAAATTTTGCATCGGGATCACGGCGCATTCAAAACCGTCAACCTTGCCGTGCAGCAGCACGGGCAAGATGCCACGGACCGGACGGATCGAGCCATCCAGCGCCAGCTCCCCCAGAAAAATTGTTTTCGGCAGGCGGGTGTTGTGCCTGGCACCCCCGGTAACGGCGGGATCATCCGGCACCTTCTTGCGGGCCGCGGCGATGATGATACCCATGGCGATAGCCAGATCGAACGCCGCGCCCTCCTTCTTGACGTCGGCCGGGGCCAGGTTGACTGTAATTCGCTCCAGCGGAAACTCCAGCCCGGAGTTCTTGATCGCGGCGGTCACCCGCTCGCGGCTTTCCCGCACAGCCGTGTTGGGCAGGCCCACAATGGAAAAGCTGGGAATTCCGCGAGAAAGATCGACCTCGACCTCTACGGTGAATCCGTCGACGCCAAGTATGGTTCCGGAAAAAACGGTCGCGTGCAACGCTACCACCTCCCCTTTCACAATGCCCCACCACACCCCGGTTCGGCGGTGGTGCCGCGCACCGCGCTCGCAGCCGGCCGATGCGAGCGACACCGCTCGCCAGCCGACCATCGCGGTCGCACAGCCCCGGCCTTGCAGCCGGTCGCCCGCCGGTAAGATCGAATTAAAGGGAGGAATAAAAAAGTGTGGTCGTTCACGGAAGGCTACCATAAACTCGCCACTCGGGGCAACCGGAGTGCGGATGCCGGGGTAACCTTGAGAGGGGCCCGCGGCCCACGGAGCCATTCCTCACGACAACAAACCGAGCGACTTGACCCAGTATACCGCCATCCAGCGCCAACCGAGGCACGAGCCCTTGAGCCGTGAGGAGAAGATGATCCTTCTTCTCACCAGCCCGTGCCACTTCCTCACCCACATGTTCATCCTGGTTTTTCCGGCCGCCACCATCCCGGTGATGAAGTCTCTCTCGATGCCGCTGGAGGAAGTCGTCAGGTTGAGTTTCCTGATGTACCTTTGTTACGGCATTGGCGCGCTGCCCGCCGGCTATGTGGCCGACCGCTGGCAGGCGAAGAAACTCCTGGTCATCGGTGCATTCATGATGGGGCTGGGGCTCATGCTCGCCGGCATTGTGCAGACACCGCGTCTCATGTCCGCCAGTCTCATGGTGGTCGGTCTTGGCGCCAGCATCTATCACCCCGCCGGACTGGCGCTGATCTCCCGCACCGTAAAGCGGCGCGGGCATGCCCTGGCGATAAACGGCGTCTTCGGCAATCTCGGTATCGCCAGCGCCCCGTTTCTCACCGGACTCCTTACGTGGGGATTCTCCTGGCAGACCGCCTTTATCGTCCTGGGAGCGGGCGGCACTATTGCCGGGTTCCTGCTGAGTTTGATCCGTGTCGACGAAACACCCAACCCGGTCCACAAGGACGCGGAGGGCGAGGGCGGCGCCTACATGAAATATTTCCTGATTCTCTGTATCGCGCTGGTAATGGGCGGGCTGACGTACCGGGGGAACACGGTCATCCTGCCCGCCTATCTCGAGCTCAAGACGACCTTTTTCCGCAACCTCCTCGATGCCATCTCGTATATCAAGACACAGGGAACGGGGACTCTAGCGGCGACGGTTCTTACCTCCTTCGTCTTTCTGATGGGCATATTCGGGCAGATGTTCGGGGGGAAGCTGGCGGACCGCTACGACCTGAGGTATGCCTACCTGGGGGTCCACGCGGCCAGCGTGCCGTTCTTGCTCGCGATGGCGTGGACTACTGACTACATATTGGCTGTCTGCGCTGCGGTGTACGTGTTTTTCAGCCTGGGTATGCAGCCGATCGAGAACAGCTTGATCGCCGCGCTCACACCCGCCAGGTGGCGCAGCGTGAGTTTCGCCATCAAGTTCGTTCTGGTTTTCGGCGTGGGATCGATCGCGGTGTATCTCGTGGGCATGGTAAAAACTGCCTACTCACTGGAAGCGGTTTACGTGTTCCTCGCCGCTGTTGCGATTATGCTAGTTTTGAGTATAATGGGGGTCATCGTCGCCAGCCGCAGCATTCAACGAATTCGCAATTAAGCATGTGTTTCTTTTCCGCACGGAGGGGATGAAATGGCAAAGAAGGAAACCGAAGCACCGAAATCCGAAGAGTCCACCGGCACCGAAGATACCGAATCTTCGGCGAGTTCAAGCGCGAAAAAGGTGGAGGATCGGCTGGACGATATCGCCAACCGTTTCTCCAAGGCCATGAGCGAAGGCGTCAAGCGCATGGAGGGTGCGTTTGACAGAGGACTAAAAAGCGTTCGTGAAAATCCGGAACTGTCCAAGGCCAGGATCAAGGGCTTCTTCCGGTCGTCGACCGGCGGGGGCATACTGCTAATTGTGGGTTTTGTCTGGCTGTTCTACGCCGTCGGCCTGCTCGACAAGCCGGTGTTCCCCATCATCGTCATCCTGCTCGGTTTCTACCTGCTGTACCGTCACCGCGACGAGTAGTCGCCGGCGGTCCGCTCACGGACGGCCACGAGGCACCTGTACACGGTGTACCGTAATCGGTGCGGCTCGTAAGCTCGGCCGGGCGGTCTAGCGGCGCGAGCGCCCGCCGAGGCGCGTCACCAGCGCGGAGACAACGACAGGAAGGGCAATCGTTGCATCGCAAAAAACCGTGACCTGTTCTCCCTGCGGGTCGATCTTGCCCCAGCTCACGGCCTCATCGAAAGTACACCCGCTCAAACCTCCCCAGTGCGGCGCATCGGTAATCATCTGAACCGCGTATTTGTGCCCGCCCGGTCGATCCTCAGCCAGCTTCGCCGTCACCATGGTTTGCTGGATGAAATTCTTTGGCGTGCCACCCCCGCAGTACAGAGCCATGGTGGGCGTTTTCATCGCCAACCTGGCCGTTTCCTTGACATCCGCCGTCAGGTCGAAGATGAAATTCTTTTCCACGCTGGCCAGTCCGATACCGATCGATGAATCGGCAATCGCTGGACAGTAAATCGGCAGTTCGTGCCGGGCTGCCGTTGTGAGGATTCCAGGGTTTCTGCCGCCGCTTTGCTCGTTGACCTCCCGGCCCAGCTCCGCGAGAAACTCGCGTGTCGAGTAAGGGCGGTCCTCCAGCCGGGTGGTCGCCCACTCCCCAATCCAGTTGTCGATTCTCTCGAACTCCTTCTCATCGGCGTAGGTGTCGTAGACGCGGTCGAGCTGGTGCCCGAGGAGTTCCTCGTCATCCGCATCCGGCGAGCCCATGTAATGTGGGGTCCCGAGTGTTTCGTAGATATCGTGAAAGAGGTTGGCTCCCGTGGAGACGAGACAGTCTATGTAGCGCTTCTCGATGAGGAGACTGACCAGGCGGCGCATGCCCGCCGCGGTCATCGCCCCGGCGAGGCCCATCATGACGAATGAGTTTTCTTCCAGTGCCGCTTGCCAAACCCGGGCGGCCCGCGCGAGTTGTCGTCCCTGAAAAGAGATTTTTTCCATGCGGGCGAGGAGCTCGTCGGTGGTCATTCCGGGTTCGATCTCGATCGGATCCGTCGGCGTGTGGGTGTAATCTTCGCGCTTCACGATACCTCCCTTAGTTTGTAGAAAGCGTGGTAGGCCATAACCTTATAGACCAGCCGCGCCGCGGTATAGCTGGATACCACATCGTCCGGCTGGGGGCACAATTCGACTACGTCGTATGCCAACACATCCTTCTCCTTGAACACCAGATCCAGGATGTCCAGCATCTCCTCCCAGGAAAGGCCGCCGGGTTCCGGCGTGCCCACCGCGCGCATGAGGGTGGGCGACAGGCCGTCCAGGTCGATGCTGAGATAAACCGTTTTCGGCAGTGCCCGAACGGCATTTCTTGCCGTGTTGTCCCAGTGGCGAAAACAGTGGACCCGGTCGGACTGCTCGAGGTACTCGACCTCTTCCGCATTCAGGCTGCGAACGCCGACCTGGACCAGCTGCCCGAAGCGAACGCTGTTGCGACCGGCGCAGGCGTGATTATCTTCCCGGCCGTGAAAGCTCTTTCTCAAATCGGCGTGCGCGTCGACCCACACGATGCCGATATCCCCGCTATGAAGTCCCTCGAGGATGGCCGGCGTGATCGAGTGTTCTCCCCCGAGAAAGCCGAAGAGCGTGCCCGTCCCGGACGCGGACAACTCGGAAACGTGGGATGTAATGGAGGCCAGATCGGTGACGTCGGGCCGCAAGGTCTGGATGCCATGGCGAGACGCGTCAATATGCAGCGTTTCGTCGAGCAACTCGATGTGTCCGGAGGCCTCGACAATCGCTTCGGGGCCCCGTTTCGTACCCTTCTTGTACGTCGTGGTTTCTTCGTAGGGGACGAGCGACAAAACAAACCGGTTGTCATCGCGCTCCAGGCCGGTCTGATCGAGCTTGTCTTCCAGGAAGCCCTGCTCCACGAATCCTCCCTTGGTAATCTCGTAATCGCGCGTCAGCCGCAGAACACGGCCGCCGCCACGACCGACGTCCACATTTTATTCTTGCCGATTGCCGTCTGGGTAATATTGGTCGTCTTGACGATATGGCCGGCGATCTTCCAGTACTCCTTGCGCTCATCCCACGCCTGGTCCAGGTCGATTTCGATGCCCAGGGTCGACGCAAGCATGGACGCCGCGAGATCCTCCGCGTATTCGCTGGCCTGCTTCTCGCTCTCACCGTGGCTGTGATGCTCGGACAGGTAGCCGTAGCGCCCTGCGTCCGCGGGGATTGCCACCCCGAGCGAGGCCGCCACCAGCCGGTGCGATTCTCTGGTCTCACCCCGGGCGAGCACACAGTAGACGATTTCGCCGTGGTGCAGCATTCCGAGGCCCCTGGCCTTGGGGATGAGCTTGCATTTCGGGGGAAAGATGCTGGATACCGTCACCAGATTGTACGACGCAATCCCCGCATCGCGTAGTGCCAGCTCAAAGCTGGTCAAGCGCTCGCGGTGTCTTCCCACACCTCGGGTGAGACACATCTTGGTAGGTCGAAAAGCCAACTTTCCTCCAGGGAAAAAGCGGCACTGGATCCACAAACCGAGCCGGGAGACCCGGGCGGTACCGGGGTGCAGCGGTAGCCAGCCGCCTCGCGTGACATCAACACCAAGGTATACGTAAATCAATACAGATTGTCAAGTTACAAGAACAACTCTCATGATAGCCGGCGGAAGCGGGGGGACGGGCGGGAGTGTGACGGGGCTTTTCTGATGGACCCAGCGGTGGATTTTCAGACAAAAAAAGAGAAGGAAGAGGCGTTTCGACCTCTTCCTTTCTCGATTTGAAACGATAAGCTAAAACCTAAAGCCTCGTTAGACGAAGCCGACGATTGCCCTTACTTCCTGGTCCGGGTCTTCGCCTTGCGCCTCGCCTTGCGCTTGGTCTTGCGCTTGGCTTTGGCTTTGGTCTTACGCTTGGTCTTACGCTTTGTCTTGCGCTTGGCTTTGGCCTTGGTCTTACGCTTGGCCTTGCGCTTGGTCTTGCGCTTGGTCTTGCGTTTGGCCTTGGCTTTGGTCTTGCGCTTGGCCTTGCGTTTGGCCTTGGTCTTACGCTTTGTCTTGCGCTTGGCCTTGGCTTTGGTCTTACGCTTTGTCTTGCGCTTGGCCTTGACCTTGGTCTTGGCCTTGCGTCTGCGCTTGGCCTTTGACCGCGTCTTGGCTTTCGCCCGTCTCTTCTTTGCTGCCATGTCGATCCGTCCTTTGGGTAAGGGTGACTGGAGAATAAAACAATATTTCCCGTTTCATCTCCGCATGGCTACCACGTTGCAAACAACTTCCGATCTTTCTCGAGCGATGCAACGCGTGGTTTTGTGATGATTTAATATAACGTTAAATAGTGTCAAGAAAAAATATCGACCCTTTCGAAAATAGTTTCGAAAGTCTCATCGACCATTCAGGTGTTTCATCACAAAACACGAGGGTTTGTATTCTGAATGACTAGTAATCGAACACAGTACGTGTTGATCTGAACATTTTTCATACAGAATGAACCCGGACACAATTGCAGCGTAATTTTGCAATTTCTGTACCATATTGCCCGCGCACGCAACCCACACGCGGTTCACCACATACCCGCGCCCGGAAGATACGTCCGCGGGTGATGTTTCGTCTATTTCTTTGCTGCATATGTTATTGCTCGTTGTGCAAGACGCCGTTGCAAAACGCTATGTTCGTCCCTTGCGAATCTTCAACCGTTCTGGTATTCTCCCCCGCATTGGCAAGTGAAATCGCTATCTGCTCCAAACCAATCGATCGCGAGAGTTCTTGAGCCCAACCGCAAGCAGACTCATTCCCACGCTGAGTTGTTTTGCGTTCCTGCTCACCGCCACGATGGGGCGGGCCCAAGAGGCCGCTTCGCCCCTCAAATCCCCCAAAGCCATCATCTCGGGAATCGCGACCACCTTCGAAATATCCGCTGCTTCGGAAGGTGCGACCTACTCACTGGAGATTCTCAAGGATCACCGACCCATATATTCCAGGTCTGGAATCCTGCCGGCGACGCTCGACGACGTAGTCTTTCCGGGTAGCGGTGTGTACACCGTTAGACTGGTGAGCGCCGGAACCACGTGGGAATCGACCGAGAGGGCGTTCCCCGGATTCTTCAGTTTGTTGCCGCCCCTGCTCGCCATCGTGATGGCGCTCATTTTTCGTCAGGTGGTGATCGCGCTGTTCGCCGGTGTGTGGCTGGGGGCCTTCTTCGTAAACGACAGCAACCCCATCCGGAGCTTCTTCTACGTAGTGGACCATTACGTCATCGATTCCCTGGCGGGGAGCAGCGGTTCGGACCATGTTTCCATCGCCATTTTCACGCTGCTGCTGGGTGGAATGGTCGGCGTGTTCTCTTGCATCGGGGGCACCCAGGGCGTGGTCGATGCCATCTCGAAAATCGCGACCACACCGCGGCGTGGGCAGCTGGCCACGTGGCTCATGGGGATTGCCGTCTTTTTCGACGACTATACGAACACGCTGATCGTGGGCAACACGATGCGCCCCATCACCGACAGGCTCAAGATCTCACGTGAAAAACTTTCCTACATTGTGGACTCAACGGCGGCTCCGGTCGCCTGCATTGCGGTCATCACGAGCTGGATCGGTTTTGAGATCAGTCTGATCAAGGATGCCTTCGATGCGGCGGGTATTGACCGCAATCCGTTCACGACGTTTGTGTCCTCGATTCAATACAGCTTCTATCCTGTCGCAACGCTGATATTCGGTTTGCTCATCGCGGCGACCACGCGTGATTTCGGCCCGATGCGGCGCGCTGAGAAACGGTCCCGCACCCGGGGTTTGGTATTGGGAGAAAAGGCCGTTCCCTTGTCCAATGTAGAGCAGGAAATTACCTTTGGGGACGGAGCGGCACCGAGGTGGTACAACGCCGCCATTCCCATTGCCGTAGTGGTAATCGGCACTTTCGTCGGCCTGGTCGTTACGGGGCGGAACAGCCTGCTGGCGGCAGGGGCTGAAAGCTATTCGCTCATGGATGCAATCAAGGAGA
>JAZGDW010000064.1:0-2574 GCA_036478295.1 Candidatus Krumholzibacteriia bacterium | reverse complement strand
GGTCGGCGAGGTCACGTTGATCTCGGTCATGAAGCCGCCGATCACGTCGATGCCGACGAAGATGAAGCCGCGCTCGGACAGCGTCGGGCCGATGGCCTCGCAGATCTCGCGGTCGCGCGCGCTGAGCACTCCGGCGCCCGCTGCAACCCGTTGCAGGTCTAGCTTCGTGCGGTCGCGCCGCGCCTAACCAGCAGGTACACCGCCAGCAGTAAGTTGAGCATCGGCACGGCGCCCGCGTACGCCAGCCCTTTGCCGTGGCCAACGTCGCGCAACCGCCGCACCACGGCGCGGTTGTAGAAGAACAGCAGAACCAACAGACCCAGCAAGTAGACGAGGGCGAATATAGCCCCGCCCTGGTCTCCGAGCACGCCGCTCTCGGCCACCACCCGTGCGACCGTTCCATAGGCGACTACCCCGAGAAACCACAGCGCGTACCTGCCCCTAGGAATCGCGCGGCCGGATTTCTCGGTGGCCACGGCAGCGACGGGCACGCCAAACACCAGCAGGACGATCAACCAGTGCCAGACCGAGAACGTTCCGAAGCGAGCCTCCCGCGTTCGCCGCGTCTTCTTTATACCGGCCGGGCCGGGTGCGCAATCAGGCCGTGGCAGAGTTCGTGGCGTTCTGTGCATGGCGCGACTAGCCCGCCGGGGTCGCGCCGTGCCCGAGTCGGTGGCCGTACTCGGAGTACGACAAAGCCATGGTCAAGAAGCTCTTGGAGCGTGTCGGGTTCGAGGAGCCAAGGGAGCAGATGGTGAGCCTGACTCCGTTCTCAGTTGATCAGACACCGTTAGACCTAACTGTGGCTCGTAATCTTTCCTTGACTTGCGATTTCGACCCGCCTGTCGCCTTTGCGCGTAACCAACCACTGGCCGACCAGCGTCGGGATCATTGATTTTTTCGTGCCTGCTATTCGCAAAGGTAGCTGGCGTGGCAACTGGGCGATGCAATCTATAAATCGCTGGTCGGCTTCCCCTTCGAGGTTTCGAGAAGGATTAGGCTCACCGGCAATTTTCAGTACACCAGTGATCTGGCCAAGCTCCCGGATTGGGCCGCCGCTGTCGTCAAGTAGCGTGGTTAGGAAAATGTCTGGATGCCTCACGGTCGTTCTCCAAAGGTGCGTCATTGTCGTTCTCCAAAGAGGAGCCCACCAGCGGCGGAGCTGACAACTCAAACCACCGGCGGGCTCCAGGCGTAGCGCGCTACGCCCTTAAAAAGCCTAATTTAGGGTCGTGTTGATTTGGTTAAGGCTCAATCAGGTGCGCGCATCGGCGCGCATCGCGGTCTCGACCGGGGCGGTCTCCCCGTGGCGCTAATCGGACGTGGGTCGCGTCCAGGCGACCCACCAGCGAAGCCCGCAGCCGCCCAAAGACGACCACGGGCCTCCTGGGGCCCGCTTTCAGTCTACCCTAAGCGCGTGCTAGTGCCTTCGTCATGCGGGGTGAAGGCGTCCATGTGGCCCACCAGTTCTCACTGAGGTAAACCACAAGCTCTCCTCGATACCACTCCCAGGTCAACCACCGGCGGGCGTCCGGGCGTCCGTCGTAGTTTGGGGTCGCGGCGAAGACCTTGCCGAGGAAGGGGATGCGGTTGATGGCGCCAAGCACACCATCATAATCGGGACCAAGCGCGTCTAACTGCCATAAAGCGGGAAGTCGCTCGATTTGCGTATCAACAAATTTAGAAACTTTGGATGGATGAACACCTTGTCTCGCCCGATCGTGATTTCTTTGAGAACACCAATGGCAGAGAGTTCCTTAAGGTATTTTGATGCGGTCGCTCGTTGCGCGATCCCGGCATCGATTACATGAACGATGCGGCAATAGGGCTGTATGAATGTGAGTTCGATAAGTTCGCGGGTGTACACATTGGGCTTGGCGGTGCTGGTGTAACTACTGGTGTGTTCCATCAAATCTTTGATGGCCCGGATTTTTTCGGTGGTCCATTTCGCCGTTTTTTCCACTGCCATTAGCATATAGACAATCCAAGGTTCCCAGTGTTTTTTCTCAGTTACCTCTTGTAATAAACGATAATAATCATCCTTATTTTCAATGATGTAACGGCTAAGATAGAGAACGGGAATATCGAGAAGGTTTTCGCCAATGAGAAATAGTATGTTCAGCAACCGACCGGTACGTCCGTTACCATCGGTAAAGGGGTGTATCGCTTCAAATTGATAGTGCCCCACGGCCATACGGATTAGCGGATCGATGTCCGTTTTTTCGTGGAGGAACGTTTCCCAATTGCCTAATATCTTGAATAAGAGTTGCTCGCCTTTCGGCGGCGTATAAATAATTTCGTCTGTTACGGTGTTTTTTAAGGCGGTCCCAGATGTATTTCTGACATTCAATTCGACCCCCCGGATGGTTTGGCAAACTTTGACCGCCGTCGCAGTACTAAGCGGGCGGCTCCGGATATTTCGATATCCCTCAAGAAGCGCCCTGCGGTAGCGCAAAGTCTCTTTTGTACCGGGGTCCGCGTCTTTCTCTTGCATTGCGGCATGATGGAACAATTTGTCGTCAGTCGTAACGATGTTCTCAATCGCCGAACTATCCTTCGCCTCCCGAAGGGGGA
>JAZGDW010000063.1:0-3226 GCA_036478295.1 Candidatus Krumholzibacteriia bacterium | reverse complement strand
ATGCCAGGCCCGGACCAGGACATCCGCCACCAGGAACCCCGCGTTGTGGCGGCTGGCGGCGTACTCGGGACCTGGGTTGCCAAGTCCTACAACGGCGCGCAGTGGCTATTCCCCTGGAGTCTCTTCTGCCTCTTCGTCCTCAGCCTGCGGCTTGCGAATGAGTTCCGGCTCCTCCCCTTCCACCTCTTCGACTGGCTCCTCAACCTCTTCGACCTCGATCCGCGGTGGAACAACCGTGCAAACTGTCTTGTCCGGGTCGGTGAGAACGATGGCTTCAGGAATCGAGATATCTCGCACGTGCAGCGAATGGCCCACACCGAGCTCCGTGGTGTCAACGTCAACGTGTTCCGGTATGTCTTTGGGAAGCACCAAAATCCGGATCTCCCACAGGATTTGATCTAACACACCGTCCGCGCTTCGGACTCCTTCCGGGGAGCCGACCAAGTGGATCGGTACCGCGAGCGTGATTTTCTCTCCCGCGTGGATTTCATAGAAGTCTACGTGGAGTATGTCCAGTCGAGACGGGTGCCGTTGAAGTTCCCGTATTAGGGCGGTGACTTTCGTCCCTTCAATATCGACGTTGAAGAGAGTGCTCTTGATGTCGCCGTGCAGTGCAATGATCTCTTTTTCAAACACCGGGTGTGAAATTGCGAGGGACTCCGGTTTGCGGCCACGGCCATAAATTACGGCCGGCAACTTTCCGTTCCTTCGCATTTCACGCGCGGCGCCTTTTCCTTTGGTGAGTCGCCGCTCCGCAACAACAGTAACGTTCTGTGCCATCGTCTATTCCAGGGTTCCTATAATTATACGAACAATGAGCTCACCGATTGGTCACCGTGGGTGTAGCGAATCGCCTTTGCTAGTAGATCAGCCACGGAAAGAGTAACCAATCGATCAAATTTTCTATCGTTAGGGATCGGTATCGTGTTTGTCACCGCCACTTCGATCAGCGGGGCCTGCGACAGCTGGTCGCGCGCCGACCCCGACAATAGTGCGTGAGTAGCGATGCAATAAAGGCCGTTCGCGCCGAGATCGTTCAGGGCGCGGGCCGCTTCGGCAACTGTGCCGGCAGTGTCAATCATGTCGTCCACTATCAGGCAGTCTCGACCTTCCACCTCACCTACCACGTTGACAACCTCCGCAACATTTGGGGAGGGTCGCCGTTTGTCGATGATCGCGAAAGTCGCCTCCAGCCGCTTAGCGAACCCACGTGCCATCTTGGCGCTACCCACATCAGGGGCAACTATGACCAGATCTTTTAGTTTCTTTTGTTTCACATGGTCCACGAATACGGGTGCCGCGTAAAGGTGGTCCACCGGTATGTCGAAGAAACCCTGGATCTGGTGCTGATGAAAATCGATCGACAGCACCCTGTCTGCCCCTGCCCGGGTAATCAGATCCGCCATCAGCTTGGCACTGATGGCCACCCGCGGCTGATCCTTTCTGTCTTGGCGCGCGTAACCGAAATACGGAATAACCGCTGTAATCCGGGCGGCGCTCGCTCGCTTGGCCGCGTCAAGCAGCAACAGCAGCTCGAGAACGTTTTCCGCCGGCGGGCAGGTAGACTGGATGATGAACACGTCGCGGCCACGGACGTTTTCGTCGATACGCACGAAGATTTCCCCGTCTGCGAAGCGCTCGACTGTCACTTGGCAGAGGGGTTGCTTCAGACGCTCGGATATCTCCACGGAAAGACCCACGTTCGCCGTTCCGGAAAGGAGTAGGAGCTTGCTGCTTGTGAGCGAGATGTCCGCCATAATAGCCTCGCAAAATAGCGAGGGAGGCGGGCCTAGCCAAGGCTAGTGCGAGCTAGTTCCCGATGAGTAAGAGAACGGCGGCGGTAGCCAGCGCGAGAAACGCCCCTGCGACGACAATCCCGGTCCACACGCGGTTCCCAGAGATCGCCTGTGCATCGACGCTGGCCCGGGACATGCGGAGAGCCTCGGCGAATTCGCCGGCGGTCTCAAATCTGTCGGCGGGATCCTTCGACATAGCCTTGGCGATGCTCCTGCGGATCGCGGCGGGAGGAGATCCTACCGGGGTTTTCACCTTTGGTACCGGCGCTTGACTGTGTCGCATCATAATCTCGAACATCGTGCCACCGGCGTACGGCGCTTCGCCGGTAAGCATCTCGTACAGGACACATCCGAGACTATAAACGTCAGTGCGACCGTCCATGTCCGCATCACCTGCGGCCTGTTCGGGGCTCATATAGAGGGGCGTGCCTATCGGGAGCCCCGCCTGTGTAATTGGTTGGATTTCCTCGCCGCAATCAGCGCAAGTGATGGCGCGGGCGATCCCAAAATCCGCCACAACTGCATGTCCACCGGATAATAGAATGTTCTCCGGTTTGATATCTCGGTGGATAACACCGTGGTTATGCGCGTAATGCAGGGCGTCAGCTACATCCCAAGCGATGTGAAGTGCCTCGTCCGCCTCCAGGGCGCCAACGCGAGCTAGGCAATGCCGTACAGTTTCACCCTCGATGAAGGGCATCACGTAGTACAACAGCTCGCCTGCCTCACCCGCCGCGAAAATCGGCACGATGTGTGGATGGATAAGGCCAGAAACGACCTCAATTTCCCTAAGGAAACGGCGCCGGGTGAGCCGCGTGGTAACGTCGGGGTCCAAGACTTTGATGGCCACCTTTCGAGCGGGCTGGCTTTCCTCGGCAAGGAAAACTGTAGCCATACCTCCCCGGCCTATCTGCTGCTTGATGGCGTACCGGTCCGGCAACCCCTCTTGGAGCTCTTGCTGCAGCTCCGCCTGGGTTTCTAAACCTCGCGGGCCAATGGATTCCTCGGTCACAATCTCAGACACGGTCCTCCGAACATCCTAAACTAAGCACTCGGGCCGCCAAGAGCACGTTTACGCTGTGTTTAACCTAACTTCGCCAAACTGAGGATGGTTCCCCCCTGGACCTTGCCCGCCCGCGGGGAGCCGGCTTATTTGAGCTTGTGAACGACTGGATAACGGAACGACTCGACGATAGACGCATGCTGGTGAATTTCGACGATGAGTGATCTGTTATGCCGATTGTAGCGTTTGAGAAGCTTGCTCCCGACGCCAGACTTTGGATCTTTGAGGCAGATCACGAGCTCTGTGGCGGAGAGAACTCGGAACTACTGGACCGGCTCGACGAGTTTCTCGAGGCGTGGACGGCTCACGGCAAAGATCTCTGCGTCGGACGGGACTGGCGGTATGACCGATTCCTCCTCATCGCCGC
>JAZGDW010000062.1:0-29668 GCA_036478295.1 Candidatus Krumholzibacteriia bacterium | reverse complement strand
TAAACCATGGCAGGAAAAGGTGCTCATATAAAGAAAGGTGATCCGGTGGAAAAGGCTTCCACGGAAGGCCCGCTGGACCAGAATCTCGGGATCAGCGTAGACCCGGCGATGACGGATGTCGTTTACCTGGGCAGCGTGAAGGACGAGAACGACGTGTTCAAGCGTTGTCCGGTGACCGGTTCACTCGATTTCGCCAAGGAAGAGGGCAAAGAGAGCCTGAAGAGTCTCATGGAGAAGCTGTCCGATTACACCGGCAACGTCTACATCAATCCGACCGGCGACGGTTTCAAGCCGCTGGGCGAAGCGGAAAGCGACCGCTTTGGTGTCGACGACAGCAAATGGATCGATGATCCGGAGGATCTGATCTGGAAATCCACTTTGCTATCCCAGCTGCAAGCGAAACTCAACGCCGTCACCCATTTTCTCAACGACCCTTCGACGCTCGATTTTGGGGGCTCTATGAGCGATGAGGACAAGAAGGTCGTCGCACAACGCGCACGCGAGCTGGCGGCGAGCCTGCAGGACGAGGCCCTCAACGCGGTCGACGCAAAGACAGACGGGGCGCAGGCCACCCTGTCCAGGTCCATTGCGGAGACGAAGGAACGCTACATGAAATACACGGTGACGAGCGAAGAAGCGAAGCAAAAGGGTGGGCTCACCGAAGACGAAGTAAATGAGTTGTTTCAAGGAGGTCAATAATGCCGATGGCTCCCGAAAATCAGCCAGAAGCCGCGAGGAAGCCGATCGAACAGCTGCAAACCGCCCAGCCACTGGAGCAGGAGGCAGCCGCTCGTGCGGATGAGATCCTCAACGCGAAGACAAAGCAAAACAACGAGTTGAGCATACTCAACGCGAAGTGGGCCACGAATGCGGACCTCAAGACGAGCCCGAATTTCACCCATTCGAAAAAACTGATTATGGCCGAGGTGTTGAACCTCATCGCCGACTCTCTGGATTCGGCAAATCAGCAGAAGGTGGAACTGACGAATCTGCGGGAGGCAAAGAAGCAGCTAAAAGCGGCGATCAGTCTCGGCGTCGGGCAGATGCTCACGCAGCTGCGCCCGCGGGAGATACTGGCGAACAATATCATCCTGTGGAAGGCGAATTCACTGGACGCCAAAGCGCCCGCGTTGCGCAAGAACCAGACCTCGCTTCTGATCGGTCCGAACTTCTTGATCAAACCGGCCTTTCAGAAGGTGGTCGAACACGAGGTCAAGGCTACGAACTTCCACATCGCCCGTGGTGAATACAGAAGCTTCATGTTTCTTCCCTTCGACAAGCTCGAGGGCGAATCCATGTCTCTGATTCCTTACATGCGCATGGCGGAGAACTACCATTTTCACATCCTCGGAGCCCTGCCGGTCGAAGACAATCTCGATTCGATGGGTAAACTCGTGGGTAACTGGAAGTTCAACATCAACAGCGTGGGCGAAGAGGAGCAATCCGCACTGTCACACGCATCGATGGTGGCAAACGAACTCGTCGTCCGTCCCCCGCATGAGGAGTACCACGAGAAAAAATCTTTGAACGTCGGACTGAATTACGCGTTCGGCGCGCAGATGACCAAGTATTTCCAGCGGGAGAAAAAGGGTCACTGGTTCGTGCCCATCATTCACCCGAAGATCAAGCCGACGGAGATGAAGACCGTCAACGTCGTCGATCGGCGCGGCGCCTGGCAGGATGCGGTGTCGAACCAGTTCAACTTCGCTTATACAACGAACGCCAGCCAGGATGCGACCGACGCCGGCGTTCGTATCTACGGCGGTTCGACGACGTTTCCCGAGGACGCGGTGGACATCCAGGCCTTCGGCAACCAGGCCGTGCCTCTGATCCAGTCGCAGGCACGGGTGACCCGCAACCGGATCTACTTCTTTCTGATTACCGAGCTCGAGCGCTACGTCGGTGGCCAGGAGGAGCCGAAGGTTATCCGGGCGAAGGTTGAGAAATACCTGCAGGACATGAAGGAGAAAAAGCAGATCAAGAGCTGGAAGATTGCGGAGTGCAGCAAGGACGACCTCGGCAAGTTCAAGGTCAAGGTGAACGTCGGCTGGTCGAGCACCGCCGATGAGTTCGAGATCGATGCCGAGAGCCGCGACGAAGAAGCAGCGGAAGAATAAACAGCACCCGGGCTGCATGATTTAAGTGCCAAGGCGCGTGTTGCGTTGGTGACTCTATTGTACGGGGAGGTGCGGTAAGCACCGTCCCCATCGACCTCAAGGAGGAAGTCATGGTTATCAAGTTCAAGCTGGGTTCGGGCGCGGAATACAAGGTTACGAACTTTGACGTGTCAGTCGAGACGGTCGGCGGAGGCCAACTGGCCAACTGCGCGCCGGGCGAGATCCGTGTCAACCTGGAACTCCCGCCGGGAGCAGAACCGGCCAAGGACCTGTACGAATACGCGTCGGCACAGCACGCCGATGCCGAAAGCAAAGGATCCGGTATCATACAGGTATTCAAGGGACGGGACGACAAGCCGGTGGGCGAGTCGATCCAGACCGTCGAGTTCTCCAAGGCCTGGTTGGGTGACATCGACAGCAGTTTCTCCATTCATGACGAGAAGTTCAACTTGAGTTTTACGGTCATCTCGTCGGAAATGAAGATCTCGGGTGTGGAATTTGACCACCCGCGTCGAAACGAACTGTTTGGTGTGTAGCATCGAACAGCGGGTAGCGATACCCTAACCGATGGTGAGAGGTTGCTGAAGTGTTGACCTTCGAAGAGAAGCCGAAGTTTCTCGAGTCGTACTCGGTGCGCGGCTTTGAGGTCCGACAGACGATCGGCGAGGTAGGGTCGCTGAGCGTGACGCTGCACCCCTCAAAAGGGATGCCGGACTCCGAGCTGGCCGCACACGCAGAGCTGCAGGAGTTCTTCGGACAGGAGTTCACCTGCCGGGTCGAGGATTGGAAATTCACAGGCACGGTGGAAGCTCTGGAGTTCGACAGCGAGTCGGGATTCCGCCTGATTCTCCGAGATGCGATGTCGCGCCTCGCGCAGACACATACGTCGCAAGTGTTCGTCGACCAGTCGCTCAGTGATGTGCTGGGCACACTGATCCCCAGCGGCGTACCTCACGAGTGCCTGGCGGGTTGCGATTCCTACATGATCAACCTCGCCATCCAGTACCAGGAATCCAACCTGGACTTCCTCAAGCGGTTGCTGCATGGAATAGGCGGTCAGATCTGGTGTTCGGCGGGCAAGATTTTCGTCGCCACCGGGCTGACCGCCCTGCAGAGCCAGCAGGGTGAGAGCTTCTCACCGGTTCTCAGACTGCGCAAGGAAATCACCGACTATACGATACGCACCGAACTCGGCCCCGAGAAGGTCACGGTGGAAACCCATCCCTACGTCGAGAACAACAACGCCCAGTCCACCGACGTCGAGTTGGAAAAGGCCCCGTTTGGATTCGGCAAGGTCCAGGACTCCCTGATCGATATTCGGAAGAAGAACCAGGGGGACGAATCCTTTCACGTGATCCACGAGGACGCCGGGTACGACGCGAGAAAACGCTGGGGAGAGCATTTCCTCAGGGCGCACGCCCATGGGCGTTTCCTCGTGCAAGGCACGTTGAGAACGCCGGTCCCGGTGGGCTCGGAGGTGCAGATCGCCGTGTTGGACCCGGCGGATGGCTCCGGCAAGGATCTGGAGACCGCTTTCATCCGCTCGATCAACGGCTACCACGACTACCGCGCTGATGAAAGTTCGTGGCAGTTCGAGGCGGCGAACCTGGAAGGGTTGTATCCCGAAAAGGAATGGCCCGATCGGAGATTGATCGCCTCAGCAGCAACTGTCGTGGACACCAGCGAAAACGACCCCCTCAAGTATAATCGTGTAAAGGTCGAGTTTGCCTGGGACAAACTGCGCTCGGTCACGCCGTGGCTGCGCGTGGCCACGCCGTCGTGGGGAGAGGAGCATGCGCTCTATATTCCCCCCGAACTCGATGATATCGTGCTCGTGCTGTGGGGCCAGGTAGACATGGACCCGGTCGTCATTGGGAGTGTGCCCGCCGGCTTCGAGGTCGAGGACAACGCCGCATCTTTTTTCTTCAAGACCGTTCAGGGGCAGACCTTGACCATCGGCGAGAACAACATCAAGTTCAAGAACGAGGTCGACGGCGGGGGCAGTACCATGGAAATCTTGCCGGACAAGATCGTCATCGGTACGGGAGACGGCAGCGGGGGTACGATCGAGATCCAGGACGACAAGATCGTGATTACGACCGCGAACGGGCAGACGGTGTCGCTGGAGCAGGGCAAGGTCAAGATCGACAGCGCGGAGGGAAGCGACATCGAGATCAAGACCGCCGAGATCGCCCAGACCGCCACCAAGATCGCGCTAAAGGCGTCGCAGATCGATGCGGGTTAGGATGGTCGCGACATGACGAGCGAAGCTGGGAGCCATTTCGACCGCCTGATTTCCGAAGTACAGAGCCTAACGAGCCCGCGAGTTCTGGGAGACTTCATCCAGGATGCCGCCGGGCTTTTTATTCCGGGCTGTGCCGCCTTGCCGGCGGTTTCGATCGTGTCCAGCCAATCCTGGAAAACCCGAACCCGTCCGAACGCTGAGCGATGGCGGACGGGCGACCTGGTGGCGTTGCGCTCGAGAACGGACACGAACACGGATGGAGACCCGCAGGCCGTGTTCTTCACACCCATTGGTGACATTACTATCCCGCTGATCGACATCACCCCGGGTAAACAGAGTTCCAGATTCGAAAAGTCGTTGGACCTGAGGCTGAAGGATCGCTGGGAGAAATCCGTGATCTCCTTCGCATTTCTCCCCTGGGATGCGGAGAGAGAGGGGCGTGGCTGGCACGCCTCGGAGTTGCTCGAGATAAGCCGCGTGCTCGAACTGTATGCACGGAGGCTCGAAGTGTTCCTCCAGTTCAACAATCACGAGATCCCCCTGTCTCCGGACTGGGCCGGCCCGTCGTGGGTGGCCAGCCCGTCGGTTGCCGGTATCCGTTTCCCGCTGAACTACGCCTCCAAGCTGATTTCGCCCTTTATTTTCAAACTGGTGATGGAGCCGTACCATACGTTGCCTGACGGTCGCAAGCTTGAGATAGAGTCCGAGACCGTGTCGCTGCGCTTCCGGTTCCCGGAAGACGCTCTGCGTGACTTGTACCAAGAGGCTGGGTTGGGAAATCCCGACCTGTCGGGGATTTCGATATTCGGCAACGCGCTCCCGGTCATGAACGTCGATCTGAAAGCCTGGGAGCTCGACGACAGTTTCGCGGAATGCGTGTCGACGGCGGGCATGAAGCCGCTCGGCGCGGCGGGGATTTTTCCGTACCGCAAAGCCGGTAACAAGAACGACCAGCGGATCGAGCCCGTCGAGTCATACGCGAATCTCTTCACCCTCGAGATAGACCGCGGCGGCACGACCTTGACCAATTACGATCTTCCCGGAGAGAAGAACACCAAGAAAACCAAACAGCTGTTCCTGTGGATGACGCACGGGAGCGAAGTCAACGACGCCGAGTACAGCTATCACGCGACCACGATCATCCAACCTATGCAGAAAACGTCGATCCTGCTCGAGCAGGCGTCGACCGTCATGGCGTGTTTCGGGGGATACGACTGCCCGCGCTCGAAGGACAAGGATTGGTACAACAAGTTGATGCTGACCTATTCCACCCCGCCACAAACCCTGGTTTACAGGGACTCTCTGCTTCATATCATCGGTGATCTCGTCGAAAAGCTGGGATACGAGGATGTAGAGATAGAGAACCCGGTCACCGAACTCCGTGTGGTCGATGGCGCCCGGAGACGCGTGACCGTGGTCTATCTTCAAAGCAAGCGTGGCAAGCCGCTCACCAAGGGACATGTCGAAACCATTCAGAGTTTTGTCGATGACCGGTCGCCGGTCGGCAGCCAGGTAGTGTTGCAAGTTCGGTAGACGGGAGAAGCGGATGAAGACAGGCATTCCCGTTTCAAGGAGCTCATACGGCAACCGTTACATACGGAGGGACTATTCCATCCTTGCCGAGCAGTCGAGTCGTGAAGAAGCCGGCCCGGAAGAGAACCTCGCAAAGTCGTATTTCGAGTACCACGCCCGGCGGCTGCTCAGGGTCTACATGCTTTCCGACGCGAACGATCTCGAGAGTGTGGGAACGCTGGTCCGAGAGGTCATCGTCCTGGCGTTCAAGATCCTCCTGTCGAGAAACAAGGAGGACCTGAAGGCGGCCGACGGCATTCGTGTGGAGTCGAACATCGTATTCGAAAAAGAGTCGTGCCCGGTGCGTGACGGTTTGACGCTCGGGGACAGCGCTAAGTGCCGGTTGAGCCGGAGCATGGTGTTGGGAAACGCTAGCGCGGAGGCCGTGCCGACTCTGGATATCAGGGTCGAATTGAGTGTGCGCCAATTGCGGGCGTTCAGGCGGCACCCCCGCACCGTGCGCTACCTCGAGGACGCCTTCGAAGCTGCCTTGCCGCTCACGCTCGATTACCGCCTGACGTTTTCAGTTCGAAAGGAAGACTGGTGTTTCCGGCTGGACCACTCGCGAGGGCGTGCCCGCGGGAGTAAAGCCAATCCGCCGGCGTTGGGGATTACGATGGTAGTTGGCGCCGGGTAGGCAGGCGGTCCGCACGGCCAGCTTTTTTTTCAGGGCTGCCCCCAGTCGAGGCGGAACGCAACGAGCCGCGAGCCGCCGGCAGTAATATTGCGGCGATTCTCGATTACCTCGATTGGACGCGCGGCATCACCGAGCCTTGTCAACACGCCGGCGAACCACTGGGGGAACACGACCAGCGCCGCCGGCCGCTCGCTGTTCAGGAGTTCGTAGTGGGCGCGCTCCCGCCCGCGTGGCCCCGCATCCTCCAGCACCTTCATCGTGTGCGTGCTGATAATTCCTTCGAGATCCAGAACCCGGAAGTCCGTGAAGTAAGCCAGGGCGCCCACGTCGTTGGCCGCCACCAGTGAACCGGCCGGCAGCGCGCTCCGGAGCCGGTGTGCCATGGCCACCTGCATCGAGTTGATGTCGCGGACATTGTGCCGGTACAGTTCGACGCGGTCGACGGCTTTCGTGATCGATACGACAAGCGCCACGATCATGAGCCCGCGCCCCGCGGCTGCCACCCACCGTCGCGGGGTGACATCCGTGACGCACGCCAGACCCCAAAAGCCGAGAACCAGGGCCGGCGGAAACACCGGGTAGAGGTAGCGTCCGAAGTTGCCCGCGAGCCCCGCAAAAAGAAACGTTCTTCCCATCGCCGCGTATGCGAGCGGCAATCCCACGGCAAACGCCGCCAGCGCAACGAGCGCGTGAACCGGTGCGCGGCGCCGCAGCATCCAGCCCAGAACCGCGACACCGAGAAAAAAACCGAGGAGGGCGACGGGCGCCGCGCCGGCAAAGAACCGCGCCGCCCCGCCGAGAAACGCTGCGTCCGGAGGTCCGGCCACGAGCGCCGTCGTCTTGGCATAGAACGTATTGGGGAAAACCCGCCCGCTGGTCGACAGACAGAACAAAACCGACGGGGAGTACACGACGGCGCACGCAGCGAGCCCGACCCCGGCTTCAACCATCGCACCCCGCCGCATGCGCGACAACGACACAAACGCCAGGACGACCGCCAGCAGCAAGCCTTCGGGTCGCGCCAGGGCGGCGAAGCCAGCTGCGCCACCCCACGCCACCCCGTTGCGCCACCCCGGCAGCCCGCTCCTGGCATACACGAGGAGGGCCGCGATGATTAATGAGGCAAAGAGCGGCACTTCCATCGCCCCCGCGGCGCTCCAGACGAGAGGACCGCTCCACACTACGGCGAGGCCGCACACGAACCCCGGCCAGCCCGGAGACAAGCGGGCCCGGCCAGGTACCGCGTCATCGTCCGGTGAAATGGTCCGGCGCAGTACATGCACGAGAATCGCGCACAGAACACCGGCGGCACCCAGGAAACACGTTGCGAGAACCCATGGCCACACGGCGTGCGCGGGGCCGAAGAGAAATCCCGGGGCAAGGAAGAACACCCAAAGGGGCGAGGTGGCGCCCGGCGTTGGCTCGTGGGGGTTGGCTCCGAAGCCGGCGCCCGAGGCGACGTTGCGCGCGAATGTCAGGTGGATCCAGCTGTCGTCGAGCGGGTAGCCGCTGCCGCCTTGATGCCGGTAGTAACCGACGGACAGAAACGCGGCCGCGAAGATGATGACAAAGAGGATGACACGCCACCGGCGGTCATGTTCGGGACCATCGGATGTGGATGTCGCTGGGGATTTCCTGCGCCGCGAAGACCTACCCATCGTGCTCCGAAATAAACGCTTCCGCCTTTTCTACCAGATCCCGATTGCCGAGGAACAGTGGTACCCGCTGGTGCAGATCGGTGGGTTGAACGTCCCTCAGCGGCCCCTTGCCCGTGGAGCCGTAGCCACCGGCCTGCTCGATGATGAAGGCCATGGGGTTGGCTTCGTAGAGCAGTCTTAGTTTTCCATGCGGTTTTTTTGGGTCCTTGCTGTCGGCGGGATAGTAGAACACGCCGCCACCGAGAAGCGTGCGATGAATGTCGGCGACCATCGATCCGATGTATCGCAGCGACAGCGACCGCTTAGCGCCTTCTTCCCCCTGTAGCCATCGCGTGTAACACTTGATGCCTTCCGACCAGTATTTCTCGTGTCCCTGGTTGACGCTGTAGTACTTCGGCTGTTCGGGCAGGTGGATGTCGGGGTGCGACAACAGGAACTCGCCGATACTCGGGTCCAACGTAAAGCCGTTGACGCCGTGGCCCGCCGAATAAACCAGCATGGTGCTCGAGCCATACACCATGTATCCCGCCGCGACAATCTCCGAGCCCTTTTGAAGCACGTCGTCCAGCGTGCCGACCCCGGACGCGGACTTGCGCCGGTAGATGGCGAAGATAGTGCCGACAGTCACGTTGAACTCGATGTTGGACGACCCGTCGAGCGGGTCAAAAACCAAGACGTAATTCCCCGTTGGATAACAGTCGGGGATGGGAATGATGTTCTTTTCTTCTTCCGATGCCATCACCGCGAGACGTCCGGTATGGTCGTTCAGTTTGAACAGGGTGTCGTGTGCGTAAACGTCGAGTTTTTGCACCTCTTCACCCTGGACGTTGTCGCTACCCGTGGCACCGATGATGTCGGCCAGACCCGCGCGGGTCGTACGGCTGGCGATGAGCTTTCCCGCCAGCGCGATATCATAGAGAACATGGGTGAGCGCCCCGCTGGCGTCGGGAAACGCTGACTGCTCGTGCAGGATGTGACGTTCGATCGTAATTAGCTTCGAAGATCTTCCGGGTTTCTCCATGCTGGGTCCTTTCGATGCAGACCATAGCACACACGGCGCGGCCGCGTCATCCCCGTCACTGCGGAGCACGGGGCTCCCGGCCAGGCCATCCGCGGGAAGCCGTCCGGCGGTCAGAATATCATGTGAAAAATATCACAAAAAAGCCTTGCATCATTCAATGACTTTGGGCTATGTTCAATTAGGAAACCCTAACAACAGTTTGGTCGAGCTAAGTTTCGAATTGTAACACCATAACTAATTGTCACATCATAAGTTAATTATATTTCCGTTAAATGAGTTAAAACCCGGTATGAAGGCCCGCATCGTTAAGATCACGGGGCAGGGGGGTGTGAGGAAGCGGATGGTGGACATGGGGATGACACCGGGGACCGTGGTCGAAGTGGAGCGGGTGGCACCGCTGGGTGACCCCATCGCCATTCGGGTCAAGCGCTACCGGCTGATGCTGAGAAAAGCGGAGGCCAGCCGCATCGCCGTTCAACTTTTGTGAGCCAGATCTCACCCCGCTGGGTGAGATTTTTTTTGGACGTCGCCGCGTGCGTGTCCGAACGGGAATGCTGCCGAAGCGTACATTGCGAACATCATTATGGCGGCGAGGGACCAGGGTATGCAGAAGACAATCCGCGTGGGTCTCGCGGGCAATCCCAACACCGGAAAAACCAGTGTCTTCAACGCCATCGCGGGAGCTCGCCAACGCGTCGCGAATTATCCCGGCGTAACCGTCGAGAAAAAAGAGGGTACGCGCACACACGCCGGACGGCGCATCGATGTAATTGACCTCCCCGGGATCTACAGCCTTACCACGCAATCCACCGAAGAGCTTATCGCGCGCAGGGTCCTCATCGATGAGGAACTCGACGTCGTCGTCGACGTCCTCGATGCATCGAACCTCGAGCGTAATCTCTATCTGGCGGTCCAGCTCGCCGAGCTGGGCGTTCAACTCGTGCTGGCTTTCAACATGAGCGATCGCGCGCGCGCGCGGGGAATCGAATATGACGAAGCCAAACTCTCCCGACTGTTCGGTATTCCTATTGTCTCCACCGTGGGCCGCACTGGAGAAGGGATTCCGCAATTGCTGGACGAGATCGTTCTCGCCGCGCAGCGGCAGCCGCGTAGCGGCGCGGCCGGGGTGCGCTACGGCCGCGACATCGAAGAGGCCATCGGGGGTCTCGAACGCATGCTCGCAGCCGGCAACGGTAACATTCCAGCGGTACGCCGCCGATGGCTTGCCGTCAAGCTTCTCGAAGACGATGCCGACGTTCGCGAGAAAATCGAGTCGGAAGAACTGCTCCGATCCGCCGAGACGGGGATCGCCGCCATTGAACAGAATTGCGGCGAGCACCCCGAGGTGCTCATCGCCAATCATCGTTACGCATTTATTTCGGGGGTGTGCGAAGAAGGAGTGCGGTTCCCGCGTGACGAAGGAGAAACTTTCTCGGACAAAGTCGACTCGGTTGTCACCCAGCGAATTCTGGCGCTGCCGATCTTTCTGGGCACGATGTACCTGGTCTTTTTTGCCACCTTCACACTCGGCAATCCGGTGACGGCGTTACTCGAGAACTTGTTTGCGTGGACGGCCCGCGTGCTGGAGACGTCCTGGCCCTCTGCGCTCAGCGGCCCGCTCAAATCGCTGGTGATCGACGGCATCATCGGCGGTGTCGGTGGGGTCATTGTATTCCTGCCCAACATTTTTTTTCTTTTTTTGGCCATCGTCATTCTCGAGGACTCCGGATACATGGCACGCGCAGCGTTTATCATGGACCGGTTCATGCACAAGGTGGGGCTTCAGGGAAAGAGTTTCATTCCCATGCTTATCGGATTCGGGTGCTCGGTCCCGGCCATCATGGCCACCCGCACGCTGGACAACCGGCGTGACCGTTTGATCACCATGCTGGTGGTGCCGCTGATGAGCTGCAGCGCGCGGCTGACGGTATACGCGCTCATCATTCCGGCCTTTTTCCCGCAGCCGCGGCAGGCTCCCATGCTGTGGCTCATGTATGTGATCGGTATCGTGCTGGCGATCATCGGCGCCAGCCTGCTCAGGGCCACGGTGTTCAAGGGCGAGTCCGCCGCCTTCGTCATGGAACTGCCGCCGTACAGGCTTCCGACCTTGAAAGGCGCCGCTCTGCATGTGTGGGAGCGGGCCTGGCTCTACCTGCGGAAGGCCGGCACCACCATTCTGGCTTTTTCAATCGTACTCTGGTTCCTGACGGCGTACCCACGCAGGGACGTTGATGCGACACCGCCGGGGTCGGCGGCCACGGCGGAACTCAGCCATTCCTTTGCCGGCCGGCTCGGCAACCTGATGACCCCCGTGCTCGCACCGATGGGGTTCGATTGGCGGATCGGCACCGCGCTCATCGGAGCGATCGGGGCCAAGGAGGTGTTCGTCGCCCAGATGGGAATCGTCTACGCCATCGGCGATACGACACCGGAGGGGCTGCGGACTCAGTTGCGGCGAAATTACCCGCCGCTGGTGGCGTTCTGTATCATGCTTTTCGTCCTGATCGGCATGCCGTGCATCGCAACGGTGGCCGTCACCCGGCGCGAGGCCAATTCGTGGAAGTGGGCGATTGCCCAGTTCTGCATACTCACCACGGTTGCGTACGTCCTGACCGTCATTGTGTACCAGTTGGGTGTGTTGTTCGGAATCGGCGTGTAACGCGAGAGAAATGAGATGCTGGAAACCGCCTTCGTCATTGTAGTCGTCGTCATCGCCGCCATCTTCGCGGGACGTGACTTGTACCGGTCCGCGGTGGGTGACGAAGAGTGCGGCTGCGCGGAGACCTGTCCGCTGGCCCGGGAGTGCGGTATCATCTCCCCGCGAGTTGATGACGAGGGGCGGAAGAAGGAGCGGAACGCCCGTTGCAAGCTGCTCGATGACGAAACCCGCCTGTGGCATTCGTGAGAGCGCGTCGCTTACCACCAAAATTCCTGTTGCGACGCCACCCGAAACTCGCTAGATTCGGCTGTTGGAAGACCGTCCATCCAAGCGAACCGATGCGGGGAACGGAAGGGAACTATCTGGGTGGTCTTTTTGTATAACGCTGTGATTCAATTTAGCATAGCAGGCCGGCGGCGAGGCCGCAGCAGGTCAGAGAGCCATAAGCAGCACGATGAAATCCAAACCTAGAATCGATTCGCCCGGGAGCATGCTGGAAGGCCCCAACCTCATGATCGAGGCCATGGGTCTCACGCGATACTTCGGCCCGTTCGTCGCCGTCAAGGACGTCTCGTTTGCCATACCCGAGGGGCAGGTTGTGGCGTTCCTCGGACCGAACGGGGCCGGCAAGTCGACGGCCCTGAGGATGCTCTGTGGCTACCTGGCCCCGAGTGAGGGCAGGGCACGTATCGCCGGGTTTGATGTCCAGGAGAAACGGCTGCAGGCGGCCGGGCGCATGGGCTACCTGCCCGAAAACGGCCCACTGTATAATGACATGACACCGAGGGGTCTCCTCGAGTTCTTTGGAGAGGCGCGTTGTCTGGAACCGGATGTGCTGGCCAGGAGGATCGACGTGGTGAGCCACCAGTGCGCCCTCGGTGAAGTGTTGGAGAAGCCCATCGGCAAGTTGTCGAAGGGATACCGCCAGCGGGTTGGCCTGGCGCAGGCTCTGCTGCACGATCCCGACGTGCTCGTTCTGGACGAACCGACTGCCGGCCTGGACCCGAACCAGATCCGTGATTTCCGCGAGAACCTGCTGGAGTTCGGCAAAACCAAGACGATCTTGATCTCGACCCATATCCTGCAGGAAGTCGAGGCGGTGGCGGACCGTGTGCTTCTCATTCACGAGGGCCGGTTGATCTTCGACGGTTCCCCGGAGGAGCTCAAGGAGGACGGAAAGCTCGAAAAGCCTTTTTATCGCATGACGAACTACGGAAGGCCGATCTCTTCACGGGAAACCAAACCGGACGGCGATGGAAATCAACGTTAGAGTAATCAAGGCGCTGTGCAAGCGTGACCTGAAGCTGTACTTCAGCAACCCAACGGGTTACGTGTTCATCACCCTGTTCATTTTTTTGAGCGCGGCTGCGGCGTTCTGGCAAACGCGTTTTTTTCTGAACAATCTTGCCAATCTTGATCAGCTGAATAACCTGTTTCCCTACTTGCTCCTCTTCTTCGTGCCCGCCATCACCATGGGGGTGTGGGCCGATGAACGCAAGCAGGGGACCGATGAGCTGCTCCTCACGCTGCCAGCCACAGACCTCGAGGTGGTCCTCGGCAAGTACCTCTCGACGTTGGGTATCTACTCGGCGGCGCTGGTGCTCTCGTTGAGCCACCTGGTTGTGTTGTTCTGGCTGGGCAACCCGGACCTCGGGCTGATGGTCGCGAATTACTTCGGCTACTGGCTGATTGGAGCGGCGTTCATTGCTACGGGAATGCTGGCGTCGATGCTCAGTGCCAACGTGACCATCGCCTTCATCCTGGGGGCCGTGCTGTGCTCGACGTTCGTCTACATCGGACCGGTCATGGGCGTCCTCGGCCGGCCGGCCGAGAGTTGGGTCGCGCCGCTGGCCGTGTTCGACCATTTCGGCGATTTTGCGAGTGGTGTGGTCAGTTTTTCCGGCTTGCTCTATTTCGTCTCCGTGGCAGCGACGATGCTCTACCTGAATATCGTGATGCTGGGGCGCCGCCACTGGCCGCCGCAGGCAGACGGTGTCAAGATGTGGGTGCACGCGACGGTCAGGACTCTGGCGGTCGTCATCGCTGTCATCGCTCTCAATACCATTATCGGCCGCGGGAGCCTGCGCGCGGATTTCACGGCGGGCAAACTGCACTCGCTGTCCGGTGAGACGAAGCGTTTGATAAAAGAACTGTCCGATGACAGACCGGTGCTGATCCAGGCCTATCTGAGCAAGGATGTACCCGAAACCTACATCCAGACCCGCGCGAACCTCTACGGCTTCCTGAAGGAAATCGACGCGGTGGGGGGCAGCAAGGTCCAGGTTTTGATCCACGACACAGAACTATTCAGCCCGGAGGCAAGGGACGCCCGTGAAAAGTTTGGGATCGGACCCGTAGAGGTCCCGTCCGTCGCGAGCCGCGCGGAGTTGTCACAAGTATTCCTCGGCGTGGCCGTTACCTGCGGAGCGGAAGAAGACGTGATTCCGTTTTTCGACCGCGGCCTGCCCACGGAGTATGAACTGGTCCGGAGTATACGCGTGGTCGCGCGCACGCAGCGCAAGAAAATCGGTGTGTTGAACACACAGATCAACCTCTTCGGTGGGTTTGATTTCAATACGTTCCAGAGCCAACCGGCGTGGCCGGTGGTCAACGAACTCAAGAAGCAGTACGAGGTCGTCCAGATATCCGCGACGGACTCCATCGCGGAGGAACTCGACGGTCTGGTGGTGGCCCTGCCGTCGTCTCTGCCGCAGGAAGAGATGGATGTCCTGCAGGCGTATATCGGGGCTGGCCATCCAACGCTGTTGCTGGTGGACCCGGTGCCCGTGGTCAACATCGGTCTCGCTCCGCTGGAGAAAAGCGGCGCGAACACCAACCCGTTCAACCGCGGCCAAAGTCCCCCGCCGAAACCAAAGGGAGACATCAACGGCCTGATGTCGAGCATCGGCGTGCAGTGGAATCCCGGGCAGGTCATCTGGGACGGCTACAACCCGCACCCCGACCTGGCAAGCCTGCCCCCGGAGATCGTGTTCGTGGGTCAGGGCGGTGGCAACCCGCAGGCGTTCAGCGAGAACTTCACGGCCAGCGCGGGCCTGCAGGAATTGGTTCTGCTGTACCCGGGCACGCTACGCAAGGCGGCGAGTTCGAGCTTTAGCTTCGAACCGATTCTGAACTCGGGTCAGGTGTCGGGCTCGCTCGACTACCGCCAGTTGGTGCAGAGAAACTTTTTTGGTGGCGTGCAGCTCGTTGGTCGCAACCTGCCCCACCGTCCCACGAAAGTGGAATATGCCTTCGCGGCGCACGTTGCGGGCGGCACGGACACGGTGCCCGGGATAAACGTCACCGTGATCGCAGATCTTGATTTCATTTCCGACCAGTTCTTTCAAATTCGGCGTATGGGAATCGAAAACCTGAACTTCGATAACATTACGTTCTTCCTGAACTGCATTGATGTCATGGTCGGGGACGAGTCGTTCATGTCGTTGCGCAAGCGACGAGTCAAGCATCGCACGCTGGAGGCCGTCGAGGCAAAGACCCGGGCCTATGCCGAGCGCCGCAACCGGGAAGAACAGGAGGCGGAAATCGAAGCCCAGCAGGCATTGAACGAGGCCCAGCAGCGCCTCAACCAGAAGGTGGCCGAGGTCCAGCAACGCGCGGACCTGGACGAGCAGACCAAACAGATTATGGCCAGGAACCTGCAGGAAGTAGAGAACCGTCGCTTTGAGACTCTCAAGGCCAACATTAACGCCGAGCGGGATATAAAAATCCAACGCAGCAAGGAGGTCATGGAGACGCAGATTCGCAGCATTCAAAGCGGCATAAAGACCATGGCCGGCCTGCTGCCTCCAATCCCCATATTCGTCATGGGCACGATGGTTTTCCTGCGCAGGCGCCGCCGCGAAAAAGAGGGCGCGGCGGCGGTGAGGAGGCTGAGAAACTGACCATGACGGCCATGTTTGTGGGCGAAACCAGGAAGACGCTTATCTTTGCAGCCGTGGCGATCGTTCTCGCCGCCCTGGCTCTGGTTACCGCGCCCAGAAAGATTACACCGAACGCGTTTCTCGACCAGGGAGAACCGTTTTTTCCGGAATTCACCGACCCCAACGCCGCGCGCACGCTGGAAGTGATCGATTTCGACCAGGACACCGGCTCGGCCAAACCGTTCAAGGTGACGTTCAAGGACGGACGCTGGTCGATCCCGTCTCATCATGATCACCCCGCCGACGGCAAGGATCGGCTGGCGAAAACCGCCGCCGGAGTCATCGGGATCCGCAAGGATGATTTTCGCACCGATAATGTGTCGGACCACGAAGCGTGTGATGTTGTCGATCCTCTCGATGAGACTGCGACCAGTCCCAAAGGTCGCGGGCAGCGCGTCACGATCAAGGGCGATAACGACCTGGTGCTGGCCGATTTCATCGTGGGCAAGACAGTGGAAGGCCGGGAAGACTTTCGTTTTGTGCGGGTGCCCGGGCAGAAACGGGTCTATGCGGTACGAATGGATATCGATATTTCCACCCGCTTTAGTGACTGGATCGAGGCGGATTTGCTTGGGGTCGAAAAGGATGATATCGAACGGATCACTCTGAAGGACTATTCGGTCAACGAACGGACGGGACAACTGAACGAGCGCGATGTCGTCGTCCTCGACAGGGAGGACGCGGTGTGGGCCGCCAACCGAATGTCGGACGATCAGGAAGTCGACATGACCAAGTTGGGCCAGATGCTGACCACGCTTGACGAGCTCAAGATCGAGGGCGTACGCCCCAAGCCGCAAGGTCTGTCCAGCAGGCTGACGAGGTCCACCGATAGTCTCACCATCACGCGGACCGACATGGTTTCACTCCAGAACAAGGGGTACTTCTTTACGCGCGACGGCCGTCTGGTGTCGAACGAGGGTGAGCTGCTGGTGACGATCGGGGATGCCATCACCTACACGCTGCGTTTTGGCGAAATTGTGTACGGTTCGGGGTTGGCAGTGACCGCAGGCACGGGCGCCGGCGGAGAGACAAATGATGGCCAGGGTGAAAACCGCTATCTTTTTATCACGACGGAATTCGATCGCACGGGTTTCCCCGAACCACGATCTCCGGCGAACACCAATTTTCTGAGCAGGCCGGACAGCGTATGGACGCCTGACGACCGGGAGAACAAGACGTTGTACGATGCGCACGAGAAGTGGCTCGAGAAAAACCGCGCGCGACAGAAGCTTTCCGATGGTCTCAACGCACGCTTTGCCAACTGGTACTACGTAATCTCCGCAAAAAGCTTCGAGGAACTTCGTCTCACACGCCGCGACGTCGTCCGACGCAAGCAGAGCTGACCTGAGGTCTGTACCGGTGACCCCTGTGGCGGTACCGGCCTGCCGGTGGCACGCCGGGCGGGCCGTGAACCCTGTCCCTGGTTTGTGCCGCTCGTGGTCTGGCCGCGTCGGGCGCCTCGGTCGCCCGCTTCGCAAGATATTTGAAAGAAGCTTCCCGGAGAGGTGTGCAACTATCGCCTAATATGACAACGGGTTGTGTGAGTGCCCGCGGCGAGGCCTGCGGGCGGATGCGCCACCCCAAACTTCACGCTTGAATTCTGCCGCCACCTGTGGTATAACTTGTACTTTCCAGCAAGGGGTAAACAACACCTGTCGCAAGGACACCCGTCGCCAGATTCGCGTTCTCAGGCGATTGCTAGATAAGAATATTCAATTGTTCGCTTGGTCCTCACCCGAAATGGTTGGGGAGCGAGATTGTTTGTTATGAGTGCATGTACCTCTAACCACCAGCCATTTGCGTGGATCATCTGGGGGAGGTTTCAATGAACAGCAGAGCTAAAATATTGGTTTTTGCAGTTGTCGTCGTTTCGTTCATCAGCGGTTACATGGTGTCGAGTTTGGTCTCCGCACCGGCTGTAGCCCTGCTCGTGCAAGCGGACTGGAACAACGCGATCATCGCCGGTCAAGTAGTTCCGTCGATCAGTTGGGACAACGGACTGGAATCCTTCTATCCGGGAATGATGACGCAGCTTCGGGCTGCCAATCTGTCGCCTGAAAAGGATTTCGACCCGTTCACACCCGGACAGCAGAACGGTATGATCATGGCGTGGGGATCCTCCCTCGACGATGGCACTGAAGTTATCGGCAAGTATGAGTATGTCTTCGCCGTGCCCGAGGACCTGTCCAATACGTTGATAGACCTCATCGGCCTATCACCGTGTTTGAACAACATCAACACCTTCGGCATCGGTCTCCGGGATGCCACCGGCAAGGTCATGAGCTGGTACTGGGCTATACCGGCCAACCAGCCGTGCGATACCCAGCTATCGCTGAGTGTCAATCCGGGTGGTGCCGGACCGAATATCGCGGCGACGGCGTCTTATACGGATACCGGTTTCGATCTGGCGCAGGTAACGGCCATGACCTTTCATGAGAAGGGTCTGTACGACATTGCCGCGCCTCTCGATCCGGCTGGTTTTGGCCAGAATACCTGGAACGGCTGGGCGAACCTCGTGTTGAGTGCCACGGTGCCGGTCGAGGAGACGACCTGGGGCGCCATCAAGGAGCGTTTCAAAGAATAAGTAATAATAAGAAGCGACAACGAATACGATAGCAGGCTCTGTTGATGCAAGCCGGCTCCGTGTGTCTACGCGGGGTCGGCTTTTGCGTGCCCTCTGAATCCCCTTAACAGTGCGGGCGTTTTGTGCTAACATGGAAACAAGAGTTGAATGAACCCGGTGGTTTCACACGCGAGGAGACGGGATATGAATCCGAGGAGTGGCTTGATAACCGCCGCAGCGTTGAGCGTTGTCATCCTGCTCGCAATTGCCTCGCGGGCCGGTGGCCCTCTCTTTACAATACCATCGTGGACCGCAGAGGGGGACCAGGCCTTCGCCACCTTCGGCTGGTCGGTGACCGGCGCCGGCGACGTAGATAACGACGGCTATGACGACGTCATTGTCGGCGCGCCCCTCCTGGATGGGTCACTGCCAGATGAGGGCCAGGCCTTTGTGTTCCTCGGCGATGCCGGGGGACTGGCGTTACTTCCCGTCTGGAACCCTACAGGTGGCCAGTCCTTCGCCAATTTCGGCTGGTCGGTGGCCGGCGCCGGTGACGTCAACAACGACGGCTACGACGACGTCATCGTCGGAGCCCCGTTTTACTTCAACGGCCAGGTGCGAGAGGGACGCGCCTTCGTGTACCACGGTGGCATTGGTGGTCCATCGCCCGGGGCGGCGTGGACTGCTGAGGGCAACCAGGACGAAGCCAATTTCGGCTGGTTGGTGGCCAGTGCCGGTGACGTCAACAACGACGGCTTCGCGGACGTCATCGTGGGGGCCCCGCTGTACAGCAATGGAGAAGTGGAGGAAGGAAGGGCCTACGTGTATCATGGTGGCAGCCTGGGACTGGCCGCCGGCCACGCGTGGCTGGCAGAGGGCGACCAGGCATCGGCCAATTTCGGCTGGTCGGTGGCGAGCGCAGGCGACGTCAACGGCGACGGCTTCGACGATGTCATTGTCGGAGTGCCCCAGTACACGAACGGCGAGACGGAAGAAGGGCGGGCCTACGTTTACCTCGGCGGCAGTGGCGGGCTGGCCACGACACCTGCGTGGACGGTCGAGGGCGACCAGGCGTTCGCCAACCTCGGCTATTCGGTGGCCGGCGCCGGTGACGTGGACAACGACGGTTTCGCCGATGTCATCGTGGGGGCCTACCGGTACGACAACGGGGAGTCGAACGAGGGGCGGGCGTACGTGTATCTCGGGAGTGGTAGCGGACTCGCCACAACTCCCACGTGGACGGCGGAGGGCGATCAGGCCTTCGCCAGCTTTGGTCGCTCCGTCGCCGGCGCGGGGGATGCAAACCGGGACGGGTTTGCCGACGTCATCGTCGGGGCCTACCAGTACGACGGCGGAGAACTGAACGAAGGGCGGGCGTACGTGTATCTCGGGAGCGGCAGCGGGCTGGACACGACACCAATCTGGACGGGTGAAAGCGATCAGAATCTCGCGTGGTTCGGGTACTCAGTCGCGGGCGCGGGCGACGTCAACCAGAGCGGCTACTCGGACATCATCATCGGCGTGCCGCACGCGGCCAACCCGGAATCCAACGAGGGCCAGGCACTCGTCTTCCACGGGTTCGATGTGGTCCCCGTCTCACTTCAGTCATTCGAATCGCACTGGGACGGCACCGACGTGGTGGTCACCTGGACGCTGCTCGACGTGACGACAGGTGTGAGCTTCGAGGTGTTGCGCAGCGGAGCTCCGGAAGGGCGCTACCAGAGGATCGAGGAACCGGAGATCGTGCGGAGCGGGGACCGATTCGTTTTCCGCGACCGCACCGCCGAGCCGGGGAAGACCTACAAGTACGGAGTTACTATAATAGAGGACGGGACACCGGTAACCTTCTTTGAAACGAGCGTGAGCGTGCCGGCGTCGAGCTTCGCCCTCGGCCAGAATTACCCGAACCCGTTCAACCCCGAAACCCGTATCCGCTTCACGGTCGATCGAGCGGGCCCGGTTACACTACGTGTCTATGACGTATCGGGAGCCCTCGTTCGCACGCTCATCGACCGGACCATGGCGGCGAAAAGCCACACGGCGATCTGGAACGGAACCAACAACGACGGCCTGCGGGCTGGCAGCGGGACATACTTTTTTCGCCTGACATCGGGCAAGCGCACCCTCGTGCGAAAAGCAGTTCTGCTGAAATAGCCCACGACCGGCCTCACCTGTGAAACGAGCCGCTTACCCCCGTATCAGGTAGAATCTAGACATTCCCCGGTTCGAGGCCTCGAACGATTTTTCTTTGCCCATCAGGTAATCGTCGATCTCCCGGTAGTCGAATCCGAAATGCGTGCCCCATCCGTCCCGCCGGTCCCGGAAGCCGCTGATCCGCTTGTTGGCTGCCAGACGGGCCAGATACCTGGCAAAAAGTAACCGCCGAGCGGGAAGCTCGCCGATACGATAACGATACAAGGCGGTCTTGATAAGAAACTTGACCGTGCCCCGCCAGCCGATCTCGATGGGCACGGTCAGGAACAGCACCCCACCTCCCGGCGCGACCAGGTGCAACAGGTTATCGAGAGCATTGTGGAGGTCTCCCACGTGCTCGAGTACTTCGAAACACGTCACGACGTCGTACCTGCCGCCCCGGCGTGGAAACAGTGTTCAAATCAATGGTCTCGAATTCAATACCCGGATGGCTGGCCCTCGCCCGGGCGAGGTTGTCCGGGTCGTGGTCATAGCCGCGTGCCAGAGAAGGTTTGAACCTCTCGTTCATCAGGGCCGTCAGGTAACCGTTGCTGCACCCGACATCGGCGAGAGTTCTTCCGTCCAGGACGAGGTCCCTTTCGATGATGGAAAGAATGGTCCGCAGGCGGTGACGGTGGACCAGGTTCTTGAGACTTTTGTCCCGGTAAGTGGCGGAGTGATCGATACCCATCCTGGCTGCGATTCTACGGTCCCCTGGGGAAATGGCAAGAAAAACGAAGAGAGGTTTCCCGGGAGACAGGTGCCTTCGCCGAGTCGGGCGGCAGCGAGGCGGGGCCTCACTCTCCAATTCGGGGTTGCGAAGGCCGATCGAAATCACTACTATCTTGATTGACGGGCAACCACGGGTGATGGGTTGCCACGTCATTCTCCGATTTCAGAGACCTAAGGCGTGTTGCTACGGATCTGAAACGATAGGGCCACGCGGGAAACGGCGTGTGCCTTCCGAATTGCGGGACCGTAAACGGCCTCCGCGACGACTTGTAAAGGAGAAGCCATTGTCCGCACTCATCGACTCCTTTGGGCGTCGGGTTACGACGCTTCGTATCTCCCTGACCGACCGCTGCAATTTCCGCTGCGTGTACTGCATGCCTCCGGAAGGCCTTTCGGTCATGCCCACTGCTCACTACTTGACCGTCGAGCAGATCGCTCGATTCGCCCGCGTGATCGGTGCCCTCGGTGTGAGCCGTTTCCGGTTGACCGGCGGAGAGCCGCTGCTTCGAAAAGAAGTGATAGCCATCGTCGCCGCACTGAAACGGATAACGTTCGTGCGGGAACTGTCGGTGACGACGAACGGCAGCAACCTGGCCAAACTGGCCGGGCCGCTGCGCAGGGCAGGGCTCGACCGCGTCAACGTCAGCCTGGACAGTCTCGACCCGGACCGCTTTGCCCGTGTCACCCGCTACGCCCACTATCAGCGGGTTCGCGACGGGATCGACGCTGCGGTGCACCACGGTTTTCCGGTCAAGCTCAACGTTGTGGTCATGCGGGGAATCACCGATGACGAAATACTCGCGTTCGTCCGGCTGGCGGTGGATCACGAACTAGAGGTTCGCTTTCTGGAGTTCATGCCCCTTTGTGGCAGCGGCTGGCGGCCCGATCTGGTATATCCTATTGGCCGTGTCCGCGAACTAATCGCGCAACGTTTTGAGATGACCGAGCGCCCGCGAGGCGACCGCCCGGCACAGACATTCTCGCTCTCCGGCGGTCGGGGACGGGTGGGCTTCATCGCGCCTCTGAGCGAGCCGTTTTGCGAGAATTGCTCCAGGATACGCGTTTCCGCCGACGGCAATATCCGCCCGTGCCTCTTCTCGGACTTCGAGGTCGCCGTGGGCGGCCTGCTGCGAGAGAACGCGACGGATGAACGGGTGGCCGACGTCATTCGTTACGCAGTAGCAGGCAAACCAGCTGGCAGCCAGTTCGCCGATGAGCCCTTTGACGGCCCGTCGTCCGCCAAGTCGTATGCTACGAGCGGACCGTTGATCAGAAGCATCGGAGGTTAGCAATGAAATCGGTGACGGCAAAAACATCGACGTTGCGCCGCGCCGTTGCCGTGGGGCGCGTCAAGGCCAGCACATCGGCGATCGAGCGTTTGCAATCGAACGATCTTCCCAAGAAAGACGTTCTCGCCGTGGCCCGCGTCGCGGGAACGTATTGCGCCAAGAAGACTTTTGAAATCATCCCGTATTGTCACCCGCTGCCCGTCGACCTGGTGGAAATTACCTTCGAAGTGGGAAGCGATTGCGTGGACATACGCGCGACGGTAGAAGCGGTCGCCAAGACCGGGGTCGAGATGGAAGCGCTGACCGCGGTATCGACCGCGGCGCTCACTATTTACGACATGCTCAAACCGATCGACACTGGTATCGAGATTCAGACCGTCAAACTGGAATCGAAGAGGGGAGGCAAGCGCGATTTCCCGCAGCGATTCCCGGAAGGTTTCCAGGCGTCGATACTGGTGACGTCCGACGGCACGTTCGAAGGGACGCGGGAAGACCGTTCGGGTCAGGTCATCCGAGTTCGGCTCGAAGCCCTGGGCCTGACGCCCGGCTACGAGGTGCTGCCCGACGAAGAGTCGACGATCACGGCGGCACTGCAGACTCTGGTGCAGCGCGGTATCGATCTCGTCCTGACCACAGGGGGGACGGGGCTCGGTCCGCGCGACGTGACGGTGGAGGCGACGCGCCGCGTCATCGAGAGAGAAATCCCCGGCATCGCAGAGGCTATGCGGGCGTACGGCCAGGACCGCACCCCCTACGCCATGCTGGCCCGCGGGCTGGCCGGCGTGTGTGGGCGCACGATCATCGTCAACCTGCCGGGATCGTCACGGGGAACGGAGGAATCGTTGAACGCAATTCTGCCCGGCGTCTTTCACGCGTTTGCCATGATTCGAGGACAGGGTCATTGATGGAAACGATTCCTTTCTGGCTGCCGCTGGTGTTCTTTTCGGTCGCACTCTGCTACGCGACGGTCGGGTTTGGCGGTGGTTCGTCCTACCTCGCAGTCCTCGTGTTGATCGGGTTGCCGTATTACACGATTCCCCAGATCGCCCTGGTGTGCAATCTTGTGGTGAGCGCCGGCGGCGTGTGGCATTTCTACAAAGGCGGACATCTGAATTTCAAAAAGGTCGTTCCCTTCATCGTGCTGTCGATCCCGATGGCGTTCGTCGGTGGGCGACTCCCAGTCGGGAGGGAACTCTTCCTCATCCTGCTCGGGGTATCGCTCTTCGCCGCCGGCGCACGCACGTTCGTTCCGGACCGCAGAACAGTCGTCGGGAACATTCTGTCGGGAAAGCAGGCGTGGAGGCTCGGCCTGCCCATCGGCGGGGCGCTCGGTTTTCTGGCCGGTGTTGTGGGCATCGGCGGGGGGATATTCCTCGCCCCGGTGCTGATCCTGACCGGCTGGGCGAACGCCAAGCAGGCTGCAGCCGCGGCGGCCCTGTTCATCATCGTTAACTCGGGGGCGGGGCTCCTCGGACAGCTGTCGAAAGGCGTCTACATCGACGGCATGATCATCCCCCTGGTGCTGGCGGTGATACTCGGCGGCCAGATCGGGTCACGGCTGGGCGCCTACCGCCTGCGGATCGCCGGCGTGCGCCGGATGCTGGCTGTCCTGATTCTGTTCGTGTCCATCCGGCTTATCTGGAGTGCGATATGATTACACCACCGAGAGCCCGCCGTTTGATCGATTCGCACTGCGCACCCCTGGGGAGGACTGCGGTTTCCCTCTCGTCAGCGCTTGGGTACGTGCTGGCGCAAGACGTCCGCACGGCGATGCCCCTGCCGCGGTTCGACAACTCGGCGATGGACGGTTTCGCCCTTCGCTCGTCGGCGAGCAGGCGCGCGACGCCGGATCGTCCCGTGTGCCTCAGCATCGTGCAGAGCATCTTTGCCGGCGACAACCGGGCACACACGATCGGCAAAGGCGAGGCGTGCCGCATCATGACCGGTGCACCGCTGCCACGCGGTGTCGATGCCGTGATTCCGAAAGAGCGGGCGCACGTAGAAGGATCGACGCTCGTCGTACGCCAGGCGGTTGAAAAGCACCGCCACGTCCGTCGCAGGGGAGATGAAATTGGACGAAACGAAGTAGTCCTGCGGAGAGGACAGTACATTCATCCGGGTGTCATCGCGTGCCTGGCATCGGTCGGCAAGAAGACCGTACGTGTCGTTCGCAAGCCAGTCGTTTCCGTGATAAGTACCGGCGACGAGGCCGTAGAACCGGGAACGAAGCTCGGGGCGGGGCAAATCTACGACAGTAACTCTTATATGGTCTCGGCCATGCTCGAACAAATGGCCATGCCGCAGGCGCGATGCCGCCGGATCAAGGATCACTACACGGCGCTCGCCAACGCGGTCGGCGCGGCACTCGACAAGAGCGACGTGCTGATCGTCCTGGGCGGTGTGTCCGTCGGGGATCGTGATTATCTAAGGAGAGTGCTGAAGAAACTGAGGGTGCGCGAGGTGTTCTGGCGTGTCCGCCAGAAACCGGGCAAGCCCATCTATTTTGGAGTCAAGGGCCGGCGCCTCGTCTTCGGATTGCCAGGCAACCCGGCGAGCGCGTTTACCTGTTTCTACTTGTATGTCTACCCGGCGCTGCAACTTCTCGCCGGCAAGCGCAAGGATCACCTCGCGGGCAGCGTACTGCCTATAGAAGACCCGGTTGAACCCGATGCGGAGCGCTGGCTCATGCTGAAGGGGAAAACGCGCAAGCGGCCGAGGGCCGGTGTTGACAAACTTCCCAGGCAGGGATCGCACATGGTTACGTCACTCGCGGAAACGGACCGCATCCTCGTTATTCCTCCCGACGGGGCCCGCATCGAGAGAGGACGCGGAGTGGAAACGCTTCGACTGCCCCATGCCGAGGAGATACCGTGATCAGAATCGAATTGCTCCTCTTCGCACAGCTCAAGGAGGCCTTCGCGGCGGAGCGGCTGAGCCGGGGAGTCCGGGAGGGCACCACGGTCGAGCGCGTTGCCGCCGAGCTGCTGAAAGAGGTTCCCGACCCGGCGATCGCACGCCTGCCGCTGATGTTCGCCGTGAACGAGCAATACGTCGCCGCGGACTACCGGTTGAGTGACGGCGACTGCCTTGCCCTGATTACGCCCTTTGCGGGAGGTTAGATGTTCATAACCGACGAGCCCATAATCGTCGACGATACCGTGGCGAGAGCGCGGGACACCCGGAACGGCGCGTTGGTGACGTTCGAGGGTGTCGTCAGGCGTGAAGACCATGGACGCCGTGTGACCGGCATATACTACGATTGCTACCGGGCGCTGGCCGAGCGAGAGCTCGAACGAATCGTCGAGGATGTCCGGACCCGCTTTACGGTCAGCGTCGTGGATGTCCGCCACCGGATCGGTGAGGTCGCCGCCGGTGAAACCTCGCTGCTCGTGATCGTAACGGCGCCGCACCGCAAAGCCGCCTTTGATGCATGCCAGGCCGTGATCGATGACATCAAGAAGTGCGTGCCGATCTGGAAAAAGGAGCGCTATGCCGATCATCGGGCGAAGTGGCTCTCGCCCCAGGACGCGCCTCGAAAGGAAGCATGATGAAGAGCCCCGGTTTGGAAGTCAATTACAGGAACGGAAAGGGAACGGGAGCCGGGCTGTGAGTTCCGGTGTGCAACTGGTCGAATACGCGGACATCCTGGCTGCCCGGGATGTGATCGCGGGCAGGCTCCACCACACACCGGTGGTCACGTCTTCCTACCTGGGAGAGCAGTTGGGTGTCCGCCTGTACTTCAAGCTGGAGCTCTTCCAGAAGACCGGATCGTTCAAGGTGCGCGGAGTGCTGAACAAGCTGCACCACCTGGGCGACGAGGCCCGGCGAAGGGGGGTCATCACCCTGTCGGCCGGGAACCACGCCCAGGCGCTCGCGTGGGGTGCCGCGCAGTGGGGCATCGCGGCGAGCGTGGTGATGCCGGCGGCGAGCGTTCGCAGCAAGGTCGAAGCGACCCGCGGCTACGGTGGCGAGGTCATCCTCACCGAAGACGACCTGCTGGAGACGTGCCTCTCCATTCAGAAAGAACGCGGCCTGACCTTGGTCCACCCCTTCGATGATCTGCACATCATCGCAGGACAGGGAACGGTCGGTGCCGAGATCCTCGAAGACCTGCCGGATGTCGATATAGTCGTGGTTGGGGTCGGGGGTGGGGGGATCATCTCCGGAGTCGCAGCCGCGATCAAAGCGAAGAAACCGGACACGCGGGTTATCGGCGTCGAGCCGGAGGGGGCGCCCACCATGAGCCGCAGCCTGGAGAAAGGCGAGCCGGTGCACCTCGAACACGTCGATACGATTGCAGACGGTCTGTCAGCACCGTTCGTAGGAAAACACACACTCGCCCACGCACGGTCGCTCGTCGATGACATGGTGATCGTTACCGATGACGAAATCCTGCAGGCCATGGCGCTGATCATCGAACGGTGCAAGGTAACCGCAGAGCCGGCCGCCGCCGCTGGACTCGCGTCGCTACTCGCGGGCAAGATCATCGTGCCGGCCGGCGCCCGTGTCTTGTGCCTGCTGAGTGGGGGCAACGTTGACCGAGAGCGCCTGAAATCAGTTCTGTAGCGTGCAGCATTCTGGAGCCCGAACCTGGCGCCTGATTGTGCCCCTCGGCCGGACATCGGCTCCCGGGTCCTCACACCGCCTTTGGTTAATCTCCTTTGACGAAAATCAATTTATATCCCTTCAAGACAAGCTCTTGTTGTTCATAATTTGACCGCTAACTAAGTGTGGTTGGTTGAGACACGACTACTCGGGCCCCTCCAGTTCGATCGAGACCGTCACGGTCTTTCCCGCCTCAACCGTCACTTCGACCTTCTTCGAGGCGAGCGTCTCGTGCCAGACGGAGAAGGTGTACGTACCAGCGGGAATGTCCGAGATCGAGAAAGTTCCGTCTTTTCCGGTTACCGCGTGGTAGGGATGCGCAAAGACATGCACGTAGGCACTCATCCAGGTGTGCCCGGCATCACACTTCATGGTGATGATCCCAGGTTTCCTGATCCGCTTCTTGATCTGCACTCCCTGGCGGGGGAGGGCAAGGTTGAAAGCGGTGCGGCCGTTTTCGTAGTTCCCGTGAGTGTTGTGGAGGATTGAGTCGGCGTTCTCGATGATAAGCGACGCGCCCGCCTGGATCGTTTGCACGTGGGGCACGTAACGGCATTCCAGGTTGTTCAGGTGCTGATTGGTCTTCTCCGGTTTTTTTCCGGCGGTGATGCCGTCGATCGATACGACGACGTTCTGAATCATTCCCTCGTGCACGACCAGGCTCTCGTCCGTGACACGGTGACCGCAGGTGGCCTGGTCCGTTGCGACTTCCAGCGAGCCGGCGGCCGGCACTTTTCCCTTCAACTTGACCGTCCCCGTGACCCTGCCCCCATTGGCGACGGGTGTTTCCTCGTAGGCTGACGCGGTGTTTGCACAGAGGACTAACGAAATACAAAGTGCGGAGAACGTTGGAAATTGAAAACGACTTTTCATCATTCAACTCCTGTTGGTTGGTGTGGGGTTACACTTCGCTCTCCCGGTCCGCACGCTGATTCAACTCGTGGTAACCAGTAAACTCGATTCAGAAGACGAGACCGGTGTCCATCATTCAGGCCGAAGGTCACGGGTACCAAGCGTCAGCAATCGATCAAGCCGGATTCAAGCAGCGCAGATGTTACACTTTGGCTAAACAACTGTCAAGCAAACGCAACGAAATCTTGGACGGCCGTGTTTATTGACAAATGTCATGATTTGTTTGCCTGACAATGGTCATTAATGGCCAGCTCTATTAGCATTGGTTCCGCAAACGAGACAAAAACCCTTGTTACGGAAACAACTGTCTGCTAATTTTGTGTCCGGAATGTACCAAGAGCTTGTGCCAACCTCGAAGTTGTTTGTGAAGTGAAAGAACACTTGAACTACCCCATCAGGTACTAGGGAAGCGCCCGCGCCGACGTGGTTGAAAGAGAAAGCAAGGAACCCTGAATTACAGAGACATATACGTCGGAATCGACGGGTCGGAACTGTCAAACGCAGCGGCTCAGTACGCCATATCGATCGGCAGGGCGGACGACGCGAAACTGCACGGCAGTCACGTGTATGCGGCAAAGTTGCACGAACGCCGATTCAAGATGATGGAAGGCGGGTTGCCTGAGGAATATCGGGAAGAGAACGCTCTGGAGCACCAGCGAAATATTCATGATTCTCTCATAACGCAAGGCCTCGAGCTGATAACGGATTCGTACCTTTGCGCAATGGAACAGTCTTGCAGAGAAAGCGGTATTCCGTTTTGCGGCGTCTCGCTAGAGGGTAAGAATTGGCGGGAGCTGGCAAAGGATATAAACGCTAAGGATTACGACCTGATTGTGCTCGGCGGGCACGGCGTGGGGAGGGTTGCGGTGTCACAGCTGGGGACGGTCACGGAGAGGTTGCTCCGGCGCGTACGCAGAGATGTCTTTATCTGCAACAAGAGTATGGAAGAAAATGGATCTGATGAAGTAGTGGTTTGTTTGGACGGCAGCTCGCGAAGTTGGGGCGCGCTGAAACGCGGCCTTGCGCTCGCAAAGTCATTCCAGAAGAAAATGATTGCGATCAGCTGCTTCGATCCGTACTTCCATTACGCGATGTTCAGCGCCATAAACAGAGTGATCACGGACAAGGCCAGAGAGGTGTTCAAGTTCGAGGAGCAGGAGAAGCTGCACGAGGACATCATCGATTCGGGCCTGGCCAAGATCTATCAATCCCATTTGGACGTCGCCAAGCGAATTGGTGGGGCGGAGGGCTTAGAGATATCGACGCAGCTTCTCGACGGAAAAGCCTACGCAAAGATCCTGGAATTTATTGGCCAGCGCTCACCATGGTTGGTGCTAATGGGGCGCATTGGGATCCACAGTGATGAAGACATGGACATAGGAGGCAATACGGAGAACGTATGCCGACTCGCCGAATGCAACGTGCTCGTCGTGGAAACGAAGTATAGTCCCCCACAAGAGTATCTCGCGGAGGCCACGGTAACCTGGACAAAGGAAGCGTCGGGGAAAATGAACCTGGTTCCAC
>JAZGDW010000061.1:0-8964 GCA_036478295.1 Candidatus Krumholzibacteriia bacterium | reverse complement strand
TCCGGATTGGGGCATATGGTTGATGCTTTCCAAGCAGGGCGCAGTGGTGCCGCAGGATCTCGACAACGACGGCATTCCGGACGACAAGGATCAATGTATCGATCAGCCCGAAGATCTCGATGGTTTTCAGGATGAAGACGGTTGCCCTGACCTGGATAACGACGGTGACGGTGTGCCGGATATCGACGACAAGTGTCCCGATCTGGCGGAGGACTTCGACGGCTTCGAGGACCAGGACGGTTGCCCTGACCTCGACAACGATCAGGACGGCATCCCCGACGTTGACGACCGCTGCCCCAACGAGCCCGAGGATTTCGACGGTGACCAGGATGAGGACGGTTGCCCTGATCTCATCAAGGACAGCGACAACGACGGCGTACCCGATGATCTCGACCGCTGTCCGCTGCAGGCCGAGGATGTCGACGGTTTCCAGGATGAGGACGGATGTCCGGATCTGGACAACGACCTCGACGGTATTCCAGACGCCGACGACAAGTGTCCCAATGCGCCCGAGACCTTCAACGGGTTCGAGGATGAGGATGGATGCCCGGACGAGCGTCCGATCGAGCAGCAGTTCACACTCCAGGGCGCGAACTTCGAGAGCGGAAGCGCCGCGCTCACGCCGGATTCATACCATGTCCTCGACGCAGTGGTACGCTCGCTCATGGCGTATCCGGAAGTCCGTGTGGAGATCCTGGGTTACACGGACAGCGTCGGTAAGGCGGGTTACAACCTCGACCTGTCGAATCGGCGCGCGGGATCGGTCAAACAATATCTCGTCAACGCCGGCATCGACCCGTCGAGACTGGTCGCGAGGGGATACGGCGAGGAGAATCCGGTCGCGAGCAACTCTACTCCTAGTGGACGCGCCCAGAACCGGAGGATCGAGTTCAAGCGCCTGAACTGACCGACCGATTCCCGGCGAGAGACGGGAAGCGCACAAGAGAAGGGGAAACCGCATCGCGGTTTCCCCTTCTCTGCATCTGCACGTGATCGGGCAGCGTACCGTGTGTCAGTCACTCTTCTTGGCGCGGCGCCAATAGCGCTCCATTTCCTCGATATCCAGTTCGGCGAAGTTCTTGTGGTCGCGGCGGGCCAGGTCTTCCATGGCCCGGTAACGGCGGACGAACTTGGCGGTGGCCGCCGTCAGCGCCTGCTCGCCATCTATGTTGAGAAACCGGCTCAGGTTGAGGACGGAAAAAAGGAGATCACCGATTTCATCTTCGGTCCGTGCGCGTGATCCGCCCGAGAGAGCTCTCGTTGTCTCGTCGAGTTCCTCGCGAATCTTCCGCATGATACCGTCGGTGTCGCTCCAGTCGAATCCCGCCCGCGCGGCGCGTTTCTGGATCTTCTCCGCCCGGCGTATCGGTGGCAGGTTGTCCGGGACATCGGTGAAGAGGTCATCTTTGGCGTCTTTGCTTTTCGGGGCCCTTTTTTCCAACGCCTTGATGCGTTCCCAGTGCCCCAGGCCTTCTTCGCGTGTGCGCGCGACCGCATCGCCGAAGACGTGGGGATGCCTGCGCTTGATCTTGTCGTAGGCGTGTGTGGTAAGGCTCTCCACGGTTATCTCGGGGAATTCCTCGTTGAGGAGAATAATCGCGAACACCAGCACGAAAAGAACGTCACCGGTTTCGTCCAGAACATCACCGGGTGGCCTGTTCGCGTAGGCCCACTGCATTTCGTAGACCTCTTCTATCAGGTCGGAGAGAATATCCGCCGGCTGCTGCTCACGGTCCCATGGACAGCCGTTTTCGCCCCGAAGGACGCCTATGAGCTCGAATAACTTTTCCAGAGAACCGGTCTGCATGCCCAGTAGGATACGTTTGCCCGGTCCCGGAAACAAGAGCAGAATTACCCGTTGATGGAAAGGGTCGGTAGCCGTTACAATTAGCGTTTACCCACAAGGAAAGGGCGGCCGGTGCTGGACAAGATCATCATTCGCGGGGCGAGGGAACACAACCTGAAGAACCTTGATATCGATATCCCGCACGGCAAGCTGACGGTCGTCACCGGCGTGTCGGGTTCCGGCAAGTCAAGCCTTGCGTTCGACACCCTTTATGCCGAGGGACAGCGTCGCTACATCGAATCCCTTACCACCTATGCCAAACAGTTTCTGGAAAGGATCGCGCGCCCGGACGTGGACGAGGTATCCGGCATCAGCCCGTCCATCGCCATTCAGCAGAAGAACACGACACGCAGTGCACGGTCGACCGTCGGCACCACCACCGAAATCTACGACTACCTCCGGCTTCTCTTTGCCCGCGTCGGCCGCACGTTTTGCCCGAACTGCGACCGGGAGGTGGTATCCCACGAGCCGGACGACGTCGTCGAGCGCCTGCACGCCCGTCACCTGGGAAAGACTTTTTATATCGTCGCCCGCATTCCGGCAACGAACGGCGCCGGTGCGCTGATCGATCGCCTAAAGAGGGACGGTTATTCAAGGGCGCTGCTGAAGGGGGAGGTCCGAAAACTGGACGAGACACCCAAGCGGCGGTTCTCCGGTCACAAACACGTGGATCTCGTTCTCGACCGCGTGGCCATACGGGAGAGCAAACGCACGCGCGTGTTCGAAGCGGTGGAGGCCTCCTACAACATGGCTGGGGGATTCGTACGGCTGCTCGGCGTGGATGGCGGCGAAGAACTCTTGTTCACCCGCAACCGGGTCTGCGTCTCGTGCGGGGAGACTTTTGAAGAACCCCGCCCGATCCTCTTTTCATTCAATACACCCTACGGGGCCTGTACTCACTGTCGCGGGTTCGGCAATCGCATGGAGTTCGACGAACGGCTGATCGTTCCGGATCGCTCGCGTTCGATAAGAGAGTATGCGATTGAACCCTGGACCTCGGAGAAATTCGACTATTACTTCGATCAACTCATTCGGTTCTGCCGGCGCCGCAAGATTTCCATGACGAAACCGTACAACGACCTGACGCAGGCGGAGCGGCGAGCCATCATGGAAGGGGAAGGGAATTACGTTGGAGTCCTCCCGTTTCTCGAGGAGCTCCGCGAGAAGTCTTACAAGAAGTACGCCCGGTTTTTTACGAGGCGTTACTTGATCTATCGTACCTGCCGCAAATGCAAGGGAGGGCGCCTACGACGGGAGGCGTACAACGTGCGCGTGGGCGGGCGCGTAATTCGTGAGGTGAGTGCCATGGTGCCCGCGGAGGCGCTTGCATTCGTGGAGGCGCTGGACCTGGACGAGCGCTCCGAAGTGATCGCGCGCGACATTGTGCTCGAGCTCCGGGCGCGCTTGAAGTTTCTGCTCGATGTCGGGCTGTACTATTTGACCCTGGATCGGCTTACCAGAACGCTGTCCGGGGGAGAATCGCAGAGAATCAACCTGGCCAACTCTCTTGGCGCCAATCTCATCGGCGTTCTCTACGTGCTGGACGAGCCCAGCGTGGGACTCCATCCCAGAGACACGGACAGCCTGGTCAGGGTACTGGCGGAGCTGCGCGCGCGGGGCAACACGGTCGTGGTGGTCGAGCACGATCTCGACATTATCCGCAAGGCAGATTACCTTATCGACCTGGGGCCGGGTGCGGGGCGTAACGGTGGCCATTTGCTGTACCAGGGTGACCTCGCGCGCGCCTCGGATCCCCGATCGAAAACCATCAAATACCTGCGAGAGGGATTGCCGATTCACGGCTCGAACTACAAGCGCAACGGCGGCGACATGATCACGCTCGAGGGCGTTTCGGAACACAACCTCAAGAATATCACCGTCTCGTTCCCCCAGCGGGCGTTCACCGTGGTGACCGGTGTGTCCGGTTCCGGTAAGAGCACCCTGGTCTGCGAGGTGCTGTACAACGCGCTCCGCAGTGCCGACGCGCGCCATACGTATGCGTTTCGCGGCATCCACGTGGCAGAGGAGGCAGAAAAGGTGATGCTCGTCGACCAGTCCCCAATCGGCAAAACGCCCAGGTCCAACCCCGTCACCTATATCAGGGCATTCTCCCTGGTCCGCGACCTCTTCGCGTCGGGCAAGCTGGCCAGCAAGCGCGCCTACACCTCTGGGCGTTTCAGCTTCAACGTGCCCGGTGGCCGGTGCATCCGCTGCGAAGGCATGGGTTACGAGCGCATCGAGATGCATTTCATGGCAGACATGTTCGTCTGCTGTTCCGAGTGCGGGGGCAAGCGATACAACCCCGAGACGCTCGAGATCAGTTATCGCGGCAAGAACATCGCGCAGGTGCTTGACCTCACCGTGGATGAAGCGGCGAGCTTTTTTTGCGATTACAAGCCACTGGTCGCGCGACTGAGAGTGCTGCAAAAGGTCGGTCTGGGTTACTTGCAGATGGGCCAACCGGCGACGACGCTGTCCGGCGGAGAATCACAGCGGATAAAGATCGCCCGCGAACTCTCTGAAAGCGTGGGCAGCGGCGCCGTGTACATTCTCGACGAGCCCACGACGGGGCTGCACATAGACGACGTCGACGTGCTCGTGAAGGTCCTGCGCGAACTGGTGGATCGTGGAAACACCGTGATCGTGGTGGAGCACAATCCGCAGGTTATACTTCAGGCGGATCACGTGATCGATCTCGGTCCCGGTGGTGGTGACGACGGGGGAGAGGTCGTGGTGGTGGGGAGACCCGCGCAGGTGATGAAAGTACGTCAGTCGCACACCGGCAAGTACCTCCGCAAATTATTGCGCGAGAAACAAAAGAAGACGGCATGAAAGTCTGTGTGACCGGCGGAGCGGGCTACATCGGTTCGGTCGTCGCCCAGTGTCTGGTGGACCAGGGGCATGACGTCTCCGTCATCGATAATCTCACCACGGGGCACAGGGCGGCGGTTCCACAGGGCTGCCGTTTCGTCGAGGGCGACGTACGCGATGCGCGGGCGCTGGACAAGGTTTTGAGCTCCGAGACGGACGCGGTCCTCCAATTCGCCGCGTTGAGCGTCGTCGCCGATTCGATGCGCGAGCCGCTGAAGTATTTTGACAACAACGTCGGGGGCACGCTTCAGGTCCTGGACGTGATGCGAAAATATGGGGTGAGCAGGCTCGTCTTCTCGTCCAGCGCGGCGGTCTACGGTGCGCCGGACACGCTGCCAATAGAAGAAAGCGCACCCTGCTTGCCGACGAGTCCGTACGGCCAGTCCAAGTTGTTCGTCGAAAAAATGGTGCAGGCGTCGCGGGTCGCGTGGGGTTTGCGGTTTGTTTCGTTGCGATATTTCAACGCCGGCGGAAGTACGGAAATCCACGGAGAGCATCATGACCCCGAAAGTCACCTGATCCCGATCGTACTGGACGTCGCCGACGGCCGGCGCAAGAGCCTTACAATTTTTGGCGATGATTATGAGACCAAAGACGGGACCTGTACGCGAGACTACATCCACGTCTCGGACCTCGCCTCGGCCCACGTGCTCGCACTCGACGCCATGGAGCGTGAGTTCTCCGGCATCCTCAATCTGGGGAGCGACGAGGCTTTCAGCGTGCTGGAGGTCGTAGGTGCCGTCGAGCGCATTACCGGAAAGCCCGTAGCCCGCACGACCGGGGCCCGCCGCCCGGGAGACCCGGCGGCACTCCTGGCCTCATCCGCGCAGGCGGAAGCGACACTCAACTGGAGAAAAGAATCCAGTTCGCTCGACGACATTATCCGGTCGGCCTGGGAGTGGCGCCTCAAACACCCCCACGGCTATCCCGACTAGAACGCGCCCGCGCCGCGACAGCGGCCAGTGAGCGGCGGGTCACACCCCGCCACGGCAGACACGGCACTCCTGCCTTATTTGTCCGCCTGAACCGCAGGGTGGCACGAAGATTGCCTGTTTACCCCTGATTGCAGTTGATAGATAACGGGGGTCGGTGCCCACAAGAACACTTCAATCCCGCGAGATTTCGTTCCATGAAAGACAACAAGGCAGTGTCGGAACTTGCGTTCCTCTTCAAGCTCTTGCCCGTCATGCAGGAAGTGGATAGCGTCGACAGGATATACCGCCTCCTGCTTGCGATGACCACGACGGTCAGGAGCATCGTCTACGAGCGGGCGACCCTGTTCGTCGTGGACGAGCGGGAGGCCGTCATCAGCGGCCGCTACGGGACCAGTCACCAGGAGAACGGTGGTCACGCACCTGCGACGTTCGAGGAGATGGCAAGACAAGTATTCGCCGTCTATGAAAACGTGGAGGGAGACGACCTGACCGTGAAGGCGCGGTCCTTCTCGGTGCCCCTGGGATGGCACCGAAGTGCAATTGTCAAGGCGGTCAAGAGTGGTTTTCCGGTTATTGCCGACCGTTCGCTCAGCGAGTATGCCACCGATCCCTTTTTTGATTTTTTCGACACCGAGAGCTATGTCGCCGTACCGTTGAAATTCAACGATCGCGTTACCAGCGTCCTCGTTGCCGACCAGGCCCACGACCGCGAAAGTCACGCGGATGATGTCTCGTTGGTCTACAGCTTGTCGCAGCAAGCGGCCGCCGCCGCGCAGCATCTTATCGAAATTTCGACGCACAGGCGTAAGTCTCGCATTCTGTTCAAGGTCAACCAGATCCTGGGCGGTGCCAATGACCGGTCAAAGTTCGAAGAAGGGCTCAAACTCGCGCTCATCATGCTGACCCGCGCGGTCGGCGCAAGCGGCTGTTTCCTCAAGGATTTGACCAGCGAAAAGACCATTCATATCAAGACGGTTCACGAGTTTTCCCCCGATGCGGATGACGACGACATCACCATCAGTGAGAATTTCGAACCGATCCTCGACCGCGCTGCCGGGCGAATGGAGTCGTTCGGGGGTACCGGGAACCACGAACTGGTCGGGGCCGCGGCGAAGTCGATCCAGTTCTTCTATGTATGCCCCCTCGTAGCCGGCGGGGACGTGGTAGGGGCTGTTGCGATTTACACGGACAGGGCTAACAATTCCCCGCGTGCCGAGGACTACGACACGAGCGACAAAAGCTTTGTGCAGCTCGTTGCCGGCATTGTCGCTTCGCACGTGCGGGCGAAGGAAACGGACGAGCGCATCCGTCGCGCCGAGGAGTTCCTGCAAGAAATGGGCTCCAATCTGTCCAGGGAGCGTGAACGCTCACGGCAGGTGGAAAGCAGCGCGGACTATAACTCGAGAATCACCGGTGACTTGCGACTGATGCGCAGGCACCTGCAGGGTAAGGGTCCATACGCGAAGCGCCTCGAGAAAATCAACGCGTCCGTCGAATCCATGCTGAGTTACTCGGACTCGTTTCGCAAACGCGTGCTGGCGAAGACCGCGAAATACGCGCTCGTCGACATTTTCGAGCTCACCCGGGCCATCGCCGGCGACTGGCAGCAAGAAATGGAAGAGCGGGGAATCGAAGTCACGGTTCGTATTCCCACTCGAGGGCCCTCACTCCTGATGGACGAGAAGAAAATCTCGGTTGCGATCGAGAGCATTCTCAGAACGACAGCGAAGTATCTCGATAAGGGCAACCGGGTGTTGATCGAATGCTCGACAGCCGACGATCGTGTCATGCTTTGCTTCGCGGACAACAGCGCGGGACTTCCCGGTGACATCATATCTCGCCTCTTCATGCCCTTCGATTCGATCGAGGTCGAGGATGAGAAAAAGCGTGCTTTATCGATCGCTGGCGAAATAATCCAGAAGCATGCGGGCGAGATCATGATCAAGTCGTCGCACAGCTGGAAGACGATCCTGATTCTGACCTTTCCGCGCGCCGCGAATCGCGACCGGCGAACGGTCGGGCGCCAACGGCGGCGACGTCGCGAACGGCGCACCCCTGTCGAGACCAGTTGATGCGGGTGGACGCTCCCCGCGCAGCCCGCGGCGCCTCGGTGGGTAAAATCTTGCCAGCGCTCCAGGCCCCACGCTGTGCCCGCGGCCTGGCGCAACGGGGCGCAGACAAGAAAACAGCTATAATTCATTGATAAACAATGGGATACGGGTAAGGCCCCGCCGTGGTCAGGGCCACATGCAAGGGGTCTGGCATGCTGCTTGCCCGATCCAGACTGTTCGGGCCCGATCCGTATAGTAATTTACCCGGCGCAGGCGGAGGCAACGGACATGATTACCAGATTTGGCAGGCGCTTTCGCGCCATTTTCGAGCGGATTCGAGATCCCCTGCTCGTAGTGGACCAGGAGGGTATCATCCACGCGGCGAATCCGGCCGCGTCGGAGTCCCTCGACCTCACTTCAGGGCGGCTGGAGGGGGTGGTGTCTCTGACGAAGCGTTTTGTTTTTGACGGGGAACTGGTGCGAGGTTTCCTGCAGCAGCCAGAGCCTGTCACCGACCGTGCAGTGAGGGGGGAAGGTGAGGTCGATGATGTCGTAGTCGACGTGCTCGAATTGGGGCAGCGTAGCGGAAGGTCGCAGCTCAAGCTGGTTCACCTGAAGGAATTTTCCGCGTTGAAAGAACGTGATCGCTGGAAAGACGAGATGGTCTCCATAGTCGCTCACGAGGTCAAGAATCCGCTCTTTGCGATGAGGAACTCGATGAACATTCTATTGTCACAGGCGCCGGGTCCAGTCAATCCGGAACAGAACAGGCTGCTTGCCACGTCGATGAGAAGCATCGATCGGCTGACGCGCCTGCTGGACGGGCTGTTGGAAGTGTCGCGGATCGGTTCGGGCAACTTTCTCCTGGAGCGAACGTGGATCGATGTTCGTGAGTTCATGCCGGACGTCATCGGTTCTTTTGAAAGTCTGTTCAACGTGCAGAAAAAACAGTTGCTGTGCAATATTTCAGACGAACTGGACAGAATTTTCGTAGACGCGCCCAAGCTGGAGCAGATACTGATCAATCTCTTGAGCAATTCTGCCAAGTACACGCCGGTGGGTGGGCACATACATGTCGGCGTACGGCCGGCGAGCCTCGAAGCGTTGAGCGACGATTTCCGCATACTACCCTGGCGTGACATATGTGATCCCGAATTCGTATGTTTTACCGTTCGCGACAACGGTATCGGCATGTCCGACTATACGCTGTCGCACCTGTTTACGCGCTATTTCAACGAGGTGGAAGGCGGCGCCCAGCGGG
>JAZGDW010000060.1:0-20376 GCA_036478295.1 Candidatus Krumholzibacteriia bacterium | reverse complement strand
CCGGGTGTGTGGCCGCGATTCTTTTGGGCCTCCTCCAGCGGCTGGCGTCGCTGACTTCTATTATGAACGCCTGGATGGCCGGAGTGAAATCGATGATGACCGCTTTCATCATCCTGGTACTCGCATGGTGTATCGGATCCGTCTGCTCCGATTTGCACACGGCGGATTATCTCGTCGCCCAGGTCTCGGGTATCCTCAGCCCCTCCATGTTGCCGACAATCATCTTTCTCGTGGCCGCCGCCGTGAGTTTTTCGACGGGCACCTCGTGGGGAACCATGACGATTCTGACGCCGATCAGCATCCCCCTGGTTATTCGGATCTCGGAACTGAACGCCCTCGCTCCCGGGCTTCACGAAGCCATCCTTCTGTCCAGTATTTCGGCGATCCTGGCCGGCAGCGTTTTCGGCGACCACTGCTCGCCAATCTCGGATACCACTATTATGTCATCGATGGCGAGCGGGGCCGATCACGTGGACCACGTGAGAACCCAGCTTCCGTATGCCCTGGCCGTAGCGGTTATCGCCGTGCTCGTCGGATACTTGCCCTCGGGATTCGGCCTGCCCTCAGCGGTGTCGATGCTCGCCTGTGCTGCGGCGGCGTTTGGCGTGATCATGCTCGTGGGAAAACCGGAGCGGACATTCACCGACCCGACCGGCTAGGCCAGCCTCTTGCTACTGCGCGGTGATGACCGGTGGAATCGGTGACGGACCCCATGCGGGAACGAGCGAGGATCACCGGTGGCCAGCGCGGGTCCTGTCAGCGAACAGCCCGTCCGTGCTCGCAAGCTGCGCGCGGCCGGGCGCCCGTTCGCTGCCACCCCCGCTGGCCAGCGGTAGCCGAGCGAAGTGGAGCGCGGTGCCTGAAGCGATTCCACCGGTCATCACCGCGCACCGCTAACTGCTGAATGGGCCTAGCCGCTCGGGGCGGATAATGTCAGGGCTTCGAGCTTCTTGCGCGCGCGGCCGACGGCCTGCAGGTCCCAGTCGCTCTCACCCCACAGGTCTAAAAACGCGTTGTAGTACCCTCGCGCCTCATCGCTCTCGCCCCTGGCCAGGGCGGCCTCGGCCAAAAAGAAGATTGACTGCGCGTAGAGAACCGGGTCGCCGTGGTATGGAAACACCAGGCCATGAAGCCGGAGCCTCGCCTGCTTGAACAGCCCGGTAGCCGCCTCGGCATTTCCATCGCGGAAAAGCGCGAATCCCTTGAGGTAGGTTCGCCGCGTGCCTTCACTCGGAGGCCCGGCGGCGTTCAGGAGATCGAGTGCACCACCGAAATTCTCTTCTTCAATAAAGGTCAACGCCCTGATATCCACGAAATTCAGGGCCAGGGTCCGCATCCATGCGCGCCATTCTTCCTTGTTCTCGATCTCGTCGAGCGCGTGTCTCGCTTCCGCCAGGTTTCCTTCTGAAATCCCGATCCGGATCCGGCCCAGCCTGTAAGGTATATCGCCGTGCCGCCTGACCCAGCGTTCGAGCACCGAATTGGCGGTGTCGGTTCGCCCGAGTTCGCAGAGGTAGTTCACCAGGCGAAAAGTGTTCACAAGGCCCCGACGGGACGATTCGACGCTCATGGACAGGCGGATCGATTCGTCGAGCGACGCCGACGCCTCATCGAACCGTCCGGCAAGAAAATCCACATACGCCATTCCTTCCATTCCCACTGACGACAACATCGGATCGTCGAAGAGCAGCAATTTCTCGAAGCTTACCCGCGCCGCCTCGTTGTCGCCCTCTGCCACGTAGAGATGAGCCCGCGCAATGATGGCGGGAATATAGCGCTGATCGAGAAGGAGCGCATTGTTGGCGAAGTCCACCGCATCGTCCACTTTGCCCTGAATGAGCTGGACGCGAGAGAGAAGCACGTAAGGGTAAGGTTCGCCGGGATAGATCGCGGCGAGGTCTCTGGCGAGCGACTCAGCCTGCTCGTAATCGCCCTCGGCCACCTTGCAGTGCACCAGCAGCTCACGCGCGCGGCCCAGGCTCTCGTCACCGTCCAGGAGGTCGGTGAGGTAGCGCTCCGCGTCTTCCGGCCGGCCGTCCATCAGAAACGCCATGGCCAGAAAGAGGCGGTTGTCCACTCCTTCACTCCCTCGCTTGACGGCCCGTGCAAACCTGTCGACAGCCTCGGCGGGACAGGGGTCGACGAAGAGGCTGTAAAAAGCCGCCACCCAAAGCGAGTCTGCTCCCTCAGCCCGGACTGCCGTCTTGGCCTTCTCAAAGCTGTCTGCGGCGAGTTTTTCGGCACCGATCGTCGGATGCGAATAACATTCGACGAGCCTGAGATGCGCCCGGTAATGTCCGGGTTCCATCTCCACGAGTATCTTGAATACGTCGATCGCCTCGGGGACATGCCACAAATCGAGCAGCTCGAGCCCGGTTTCGTACAACGCCGTCCGATTCGTCTTTTCGAGCTCCTCCGGGTCGATATTGGATCTTACGGCCGGCTCGCTCTGCACGACCATGGGCTCTCGCGGCACGGGCCGTTCGCCGCTCGCAGTCTTTTCGCCCGTGGGCGGCAGCGATCTCAGAATCATGATGCTGAGAACCAGCACCAAGGTCAGCACAATTGTATAGACGAACCCTTTCAATCCGCACTCCTGCTCTTGACTTGTTCCAGGATGTCGCGGGCCCGCAGCGTGTTGGGCCCAAGCTTGTCCTCGCCGCACCGCGTTACCAGCTCGAGCACCGTCTGGTTGTACGGCGTCGCGATCCCGTACTTGCGACCGAGCTCGATAATCGGCTCGTGAAAAAACCTGTTCTCGACGTGTTCCCGCTTCAGATAGAGGTTCTGCCAGGTCGAATTGTTTACCCTGACCGATGAGACCGCCTTACCGGCGCGCGGCTTCCTCAGTTCCTGGATGATTTCATCCACCGAAAAATCCCGGCCGTCGCACGATCTTGCCTTTATCTTGTCCGCCCGCAAGACCTCCCGGGCCTCCTCGAGAATACCGACTTTGAGATTCATGAATTCCAGCGACTCGTGGTCGCGGTTGTCAATGGTGGCGTGAAACGCGCTTTGCAAGTTCGCGACCAATTTCAGCCACTTGTCGCACATAATGCTCGCCGAGACCGACACCTCGAAACCCGCGCCAGTCAATATCTTGCCTAACTTCCTGGCGAAAGGATCGGCACCCTTCGGGTGTTTCCCTAGTATCAGGCGCCCCGATTTGCGAAACGACACATGACCGGGCTGGAGGAACGAGCACGTCATCCGGCAAACAGCGCCGAAAACATTATTGAACCTGGCGGCAATAATTTCCTCGTTCGCGATCCCGTTCTGGAAACTCACGACGGGAGTATCGGAGGGCGCAATCTGCGCCAGGGATTCGGTGTTTGCCTCTGTGTGGTATGACTTGGCGGTGAAGAGAATGGCGGTGTCGCCGTGGATATCCTTCTTGTCCAGCGACACGGCCGCCTGCAGCGGAGCGAAATAGTCCCCGGTCGCCGATTTCATCCGCAGCCCATTCTGGTCATGAACGGCATCCGCGTGTTCTCGGCGGCAAATCAAGAGAACATCGTGTTGTTCGAGGGCGAGATGGCCGCCCAGCACGCCCCCTACCGCACCAGCGCCGTAAATGACGAAGCGCATGGCTACCTACCCTTCAGGCCCCAGCGAACGATTTACCCCCCCCAGATTCCTTCCGAAGACGAGTATCCGTTATGCCCACCCAAAACACAAGCCGAATAGGCGTGCGCCGACCGCCCTGTTCACAGTGTCCAATTTTCTTGACAGGCAAAAGTGGCACTCTATATAGTGGCGACTCACGGTCAGGCTCTGCCGAAGTTCTCTCTGCACCGAGCATTCAAGGGGAAGCGTTTGCCGCAAACGGAACAACGCGGACAATGGAAATCGAGGGCCGGTTTTATCCTCGCGGCGTCCGGCTCCGCCATCGGCCTCGGCAACATCGTCTTCTTTTCCGCCAACGCCTACAAATTCGGCGGCGGGGCTTTTTATCTGCCATACCTTTTCGCGCTTTTCGCCATCGGCATACCCGTCATGATGTTGGAGTTCGGGCTGGGCAATATCACCGCCCGGGCTTTTCCCGGCTCCCTTCATCGCCTGGCGGGAAAGAGGGGCGAGTTTGCCGGTTGGTGGGCCGTGGTGAACGGCTGCTTCCTCACGATGTACTACATCACGATTCTCTCCTGGGTCCTGGGGATGCTCGTCGGGTCGGTGGGTGAGTTATGGAAACCCTCCACGGCCGTTCCCGCCTTCGGCTTCGAGGAGGGGGACCTCTCCAATCCGGTTGCCTATTTCTTTCACATGTTGTCCACGTGGAAACCGCTGCTTTTCGTCGCTATCATCTGGCTCCTTAACGTCCTTATTGTGCGCAAGGGCGTCGAGAGCATCGAGCCGGTCACCAAGGTTTTCGTGCCGCTCATGTGGATCTTCATGGTCGTGCTGATCGTCAGGGGACTGACCCTGCCCAACGGAGGCCAGGGCGTGTTTCTTCTCTTCACACCGAATTTTTCGGTGATGAAGGACCCCGCTGTGTGGCAAGGCGCCTTCAGCCAGATATTCTTCACGTTGTCCCTCGGCATCGGCACCATGACCGCTTACGCGTCTTACCTCCCCAAAAAGAGTGACCTGACGCAAAATTCCATTATTACCTCGCTCCTGAACTGCGGGTTCGAGTATATTGCCGGGCTCGCCATTTTTTCGATTCTGTTCGCGTTCGCGATCGTGCCGCAGGCGAGCACGCTGAGCATGACATTCTTCATTGTCCCGCAGGGCATCGGTGCAATGCCCGCGGGCGTAACCGTGTTTGGCATCGTGTTCTTTGCTCTGCTGCTCATGGCCGGGCTTACCTCGTCTGTGTCGCTGGTGGAGACGGTGATTTCCCCCCTGCGAGACAAGTTCGGGTGGTCGCGAAAGAGGATCGTCACCGTCGCGGCCATAGTCGGCTTTGCCGGCAGCGCCTGCTTCGCGCTGCCCCACGTGATTAACCCGGGCCTCGAAGATGACGGCACGCTGGGGCTCACGCTTCTCGATCTGATCGACCACTGGGTTTTCTCCTACGGTCTGCTCATCGTCGGCCTGTCGGAGTGCCTGTTGATTGGATGGCTCGTCGGCCCGGAGAAGATCCGCAATCATCTGAACAGCAATTCCTCTTTGAAGCTCGGCTACTGGTTCGATTTCCTCCTCAAGTACGCGATTCCAGCGATGATTCTCTTCGTCCTGGGTTATTCCTTGTGGAACGAGTTCACGGGTGGTCTCTACGGGATGGGCTTCAGTGAGAACTACAGTGAGGAGTATCGGTTCATGCGTTTCTCGCCACCGGTGATTCTCACAGTCTGGTTCGTAAGCTGCGTGTTTTTCGCCTTGATACTCACATGGAAAGGTGAATATGCCGACGCGGAATAAGACCGTTTTGCTGTGTGTCACGATGTTCCTGGCTGGTACGGTTGTGGCCGGCAACGCGCAGGCGGAGGGCAACATCATACTCGAGAAAACGTTCCCGACCCATCAGGAGGAGGTGCGCATTCAGGTCATGGACGACAGAGGCCTGCCTGTAACTGGCGCCAACGTTTCCGTGACTTACCGGCCGGGCAGCAGCGTGTCCGAAACCAACCCGATCGGGCGCTCGGCGGCGGGTGGTACGCTGCAATGGACCCCGACAGCCGCCGGGATTGCCACGATTACCGCGACGTGGCTGGGGCTCGGACAAGACGAAGTGTCCAGATCGACGACCGTGTCCGTGCGTTTTCGTACCGCCCCGATCGATGGCATTTTCATTATGATCGTGGCCGGATTGGTGCTGATCGTCGGTTCCGTAATACGAGTTTATAAATTGTTGAGGGCACCTGACTTCAATTAGGCCTCGCCGCCCGGGCCCCGGCGGTTGCGAACCGCCGATGGCCGACCCGGAGGGCACGGTGAGGCCGGCGGGTCGATTCTTCAGATTGAGCCGCCGCTGGGGAACACTTTGTCCAACGTCCTCGAACAGTTCGAATCGTTTATCAGCTTTCTGTCGGGAATCGTCTGGGGTATGCCTTTCCTGATACTGCTGATTGGCACGGGTCTTTTCCTCACCATCTATTTTCGCTTCGTCCAGATCCGCAGATTCAAGCACAGCGTGGATGTCATCCGCGGCGACTACGACGATCCAAACGAGGAAGGCGACCTCAGCCATTTTCAGGCCCTTTCGTCCGCGCTCTCGGCGACAATTGGCATCGGAAACATCGCCGGCGTGGCAACCGCGATACACTACGGGGGCCCGGGGGCGCTTTTCTGGATGTGGGTCACCGCGTTTGTCGGCATGGCCACAAAAGGCGTCGAGTGTTACCTCGCGCACCGGCACCGCGTTATTAACCCGGATGGCAGCGTGTCGGGTGGGCCGATGTATTACATCGCCAACGGCATGGGCAAGAACTGGAAATGGCTCGGTGCGACGTTCGCTTTTCTGGCTGCCTTCGCCAGTCTCGGAAGCGCCGACATGGTGCAGTCGAATACGGTCAGCCAGATCCTGAAGCACGACCTTAACATCCCCACCTGGGTCACAGGCGGCGTGATGGCGCTCATGGTGGGCATCGTCATCGTCGGCGGCATTCGCAGGATCGGGCACGTCGCCTCGCGCCTGGTGCCGACCATGGCGGTCCTCTACATGGTCGGCGGAGCCGTGGTTCTCATTCTCAACATCGACCAGCTACCCGGGGCCATCAGCTTGATCTTCTCCAAGGCGTTCACGCCTCAAGGACAAATCGGTGGGTTTGCCGGATCGGCGTTCTTGATGACGCTTACCTGGGGATGCAAGCGGGGGCTCTTCTCGAACGAGGCGGGCCAGGGGTCGGCCCCCATCGCCCACGCCGCGGCAAAGACCCGGGAGTCGGTACGCGAAGGGATCGTCGCCCAGATCGGCCCGTTCGCTGACACGATTATCGTCTGCTCGATCACAGGTCTCGTCATCATCAGCACCGGCGCGTGGCACAGCGGTCTCGATGCCAACGGTGACCTGCTGAACGGCGCCGCCCTCACCGCATGGGCCTTCAGGCAAGGCCTGTCACCAATCTTCGCAAACGGTCATTACATCGTAACGCTCGCCGTCCCGCTTTTCGCCTATTCGACCATGATCTCGTGGTCCTACTACGGTGACCGCAGCGTGAGCTTTCTCTGGGGACGCAGGGCCATCACGCCGTATCGCATTGTGTTCGTCCTTTTCAGTTTCATCGGCGCCACGCTCTCACTGCCGCTCGTGTGGGCATTGGCGGATGTATCGAATGGACTGATGGCCGCACCGAATCTTATCGCGATCCTGTTTCTCTCGCGTATGGCAAAACGGGAATACAAGGATTATTTTGACCGCATGGAGGCGGCACCGCCGCCGGGCCGCCGCGGCTAGGTGGACGCCACGATCAGCGCGTTCCAGCCGGGGCAGTTCTCCGCTTCGACCACGCGGCGGAAGTCCCCATCGCCTTCGCCAGTGTCGGGGGCGATGCCTTCCCAGTAGACGTCAGTGTGCGCAAAGCCGGCCACTACCATCAACTCGCGCACTTCGGGAATGCCCCACAAACGCCAGTCGTAGGTAAAGGCCTTCTTGATGCCGCCTCCGTCGTGAAAGCGAAAGTGTATGTGGAAGCGGGTTTCATGTGACAGGGGGTCGTAGCTCTGCTGCTGCCATACGTAGGTGAATCCCTTGTTGCGGGTTTTGTCCGTGACTTCCATCTGTGATTCCCAGCCGCCGAAAATATCGACCACGAGGACGCCGCCGGGCGCCAGGGAGGCACGGGCGTTCTCGAAGTACTTGCGTAGCTCACCGCGTGTCTTGAAAATAAAATATGAAAAGTTGAGCGCCGCGACAACGTCCACTTTCGGCTCCCGCACGTCGAGGACGTTTGCGTGGATGATCTGGACCCGTTTCCGGTCACCGTCGAGCGGGGCAATGTTGTGCTCCAGCCCCCAATCGAGCGTTGCTTTGTCGAGGTCGACCCCGATGGCCTCGTTGTCCGCACGTGTGCGGACCCACTCGGCAGCCAGCAGCGCGGTGCCGCAAAAATCCTCTTTCAAGACGCGCGGCGGCCGGCCGTTCTTTTTTGAATACACGCGGTCGAAGAATCTGACATCTTCTTCGGGGCACTGCACGGCCTCTTCATAGAGGCGGTGGATGTCGCGTATCTCGGGCCCTCTGCGTTTCTTTTTCTTCCTGGATGGTTTATCTGCCGCCGTCGAACTCATTTTCCTCCTCTCGCACTCCGTGGCGGCTCGATCGTACCCATTTTCCGGCGTGAATTCCAACGACTTTTGAGCGTAGATCGGGGCCCGGTGTGAAACGGTTGACGGAGGGTACGCAGACTTCTCCCCGGGGCGGGCGTAGCGGCAGCATTGGCCGGGCGAGCGGGCAACGTGTGGATTCGGCTTGAAGGGCGGCTTTCATGGGAGTAGAATAGTATCTGGCATTGAGCAGGGGCTATGCATCCAGCAGGGGATCCCTGGCTGGCTTACCGCGTGTGCATACCCGGCGGGTTCGCACCATGACCGGCCAAGCGTGGAGCTACGGTCAGAAGGAGCATCTCATTACCGCCTTCCGCTCAATCACCCGCCCCAGGCGCCGGCTCGCCGGTAATCTCGCCCTGAGCCTGGGTGTGATCGCGGTGCTGCTCGCCGCGGGCGAGATCGTGGTCCGTTCCTACTACACCCCCGAAAATCTCGGCACCGTGTTCCGCTTCGACAAGACGCTCGGGTGGGCTCTCAAGCCCGACAGCCATTTGCGAGCCGTCGATTACCAGCGAAACCTGGACTACATGATCAAAATAAATTCTTTCGGACTGAGGGAACGTGAGATCCCAGTGTCACGAGGCAGGCGAGGGAGGAGGATCCTCCTTCTCGGCGATTCCGTTACCTTCGGCACCGGTGTTGACGCGGAATGGAGGTACTCGGATTTTCTGCAGCGGGCGATGGGCGAAGACAATGAAGTGCTGAACGCGGGTGTCGCGGGCTGGGGAAACGACCAGGAGTTGCTCTATTTTGAGTCCAGCGGCTGGCGGCTGGAACCCGATGTTGTGATCATCCAGCTGACGATGGCCAACGACGTGCTCAACAACATGCTCGATCATCTTTACCTGTCAACCGCGCCGAAACCGACTTTTGTGCTCGACGGTGACTCCCTCGTGCTGGTCAATACCGATTTCGAGGCCCCGATGGTACCGGGCCACGTACGGTTGCGCGATTTCCTCAAGAAGAGCCGGTTGCTTGTCTTCGTGAAGCGCCGCCTGGACCGTGTGAAATACGGCCGCGTGGTTAGACACAGCGTCGAACCCCTTCAGCCGGGCTTTACCAAGAGCGGCCTCGAGCAGAATTACAGTAACTGGTCCGTCTATCGGAAGGCCTACGGCGCCGAGTTCGAGAGGGGGTGGCAGGTTACACAGGCGATTCTCCGCCGGCTGGCAGACCGGTGTGAGCGTATGGGAACCGACTTGATCGTGTTCGGGTTTCCGCTTCGGATCGAGGTGGACGATGCCTGGCGGGAGGATTTGATCCACCGTTCGGGAATCGATGCTGAACGCCTGGATATGAGAAGGCCCTACGACCGACTCGCGGAATTCTGCCGCGAGCAAGACATTCCTCTTCTGTACCCGCTGCAGGAGTTCAAGGACGGTTTGAAGCAGCGCTATCTCTACGTCAAACGTGACAGCCACCCCAATCGTTACGGGCACGCTCTGGCAGCGCGTATTCTGGCCGAGGAGTTGCACCGGCGATACAACATGCAGTTCCATTTCGCCGATGTCGAGTTGCAAGGGTTCGGCACGCTGCATTAGCACCGCTGTTGAACGTCCTTTCCCACAGTGATATACTGCTCCCGCTCTGTAACCCATCCCCAAGGAGTCATGGTATGTCCAGACGTTTGAACCTCACACCCGTCAGGCTGCTTATCCTTTGTTTGAATCTCACCGTATTTCTCTTTGCGCTGGTTCTTACCGGCTGCAGCGGCTCGCCACCGAAGAAACGCGGTATCAAACTGAGCGAAGCGTCGGAGGAAGCGAAGAAGAAGCCCGAGGACCAGGAACCCCTGAGGAAGAAGAAGAAAAAGGGCGAAAAGGATGACCCCGTCGTCCCCGACGACGATGACGACGACAGCGGCATCGGCATCGGGATCGGGATCATTGGGTTTGACTCCGACGGCTCTGATGCGTACGACGATGAGGATCTTCGACCCCCCTCCGAAAAAGAGCGTCTTCACGTTGGCGTAGTCGTGGGCGGCGGGTCACTGGGGAAAAATGAGCTGGACGGTTTTGCGCTCTTTGGTATACAGATCGGGCCGGATTTCTTCGAAAAAAGACTGCGGGTCGATCTCCGCGGACTCGTCATGCCCACCAACCAGACCGAGAATGCGCAGGCCACCTCGGGACTGGACGATGAGTTGGAGATCGCCGGGGGACATCGGTGGGCGTTATTACTTCACGCCCGCGCACACCTTTATGGGCCTCTACACGCATCTCGGACTGCGCGTCGGACATCTCTCCTGGGATTACAAAAATCCCATCCTTTTCGTGGGGACGGGAGGGCAAACCGAGACTATCAGCTCTGACGGCGTCAACTTTTTCGCCGTGTTCGGTGGCTTCGGGGTCGCCCTGGTGCAGTTCAGAAAGGTCCACATCGGCGTGAACCTGTCGTTCGGCTACAAGCGCTATTCCAGGACGACCAGCGAAGGGTTCGACAACGACGTGTTCCCGGACGAACCGTTCACGCAGCTGATGCTGGAATTCACCGGTCTTATAGACGGGCTCTAGCTCCGACGCTTCGATCGAGGCGCCGCGGTCTCCGGTCTGGAGATTCGCCGTCGTTTCGCACGCGAACTACTTCATCAGCACCATCTTGAGTGTCCGGGTGAAATCCCCGGCCTGCATACGATAGAAATAGACACCCGAGGCCACCCTTTGCCCCCGGTCGTCCCTTCCGTCCCAGGTTACCGTTTTGCGCCCCGGTGTTTCCCGTCCATTCACCAGAGTGCGCAGGAGTCTCCCCTGCACGTCATAGATGACAAGGGTTACCCGGCCGCCACCCGCCGGTACCTCGTAAACAATCTTTGTGACCGGGTTGAACGGGTTCGGCACGTTCTGGTGAAGGGCGAACGTTTGCGGGACAACAGCGTCAATCCCCGTCACGGTCCCGGGAGCCGTTGGATCGCTTTCGTTACCGGACAAGTCTTCAGCCGTCAGCTTGTAATGATACTGCCAGCCCTCGGCCACCGGATCCATCCACTGTATGCCCGCCGTCGAGTGTACGAGATTGACCGGGGCCGGTGTGAAGTCGGGCGCCGTCCCGCGGTAGACCCTGAAAGTCTCGAAATCGCCGTCATCGCTGGGGTCCCACACGAGCTCGTTGCCGATCCCTGTGTTGTAGGTGACCACAAGACCCGTGGGCGGACCGGGAGCGAGGTTATCCAGCGAGTAGCCGGAATCGGCGGGCGAATCAAAAAACGTGGCGGGGTCGGCCGTCGCCGCGCGGATGAAGAACACGGACCAGTGCATGCCGTTCCTGCGTGTCGAGTCCGCCAGCGTCGGCGCAATCATGTTGTATTCCGGAGCGACATGAGCGGGCGTCGCTCCCACAAAATCCCAGCCGGCGTCCAGGACGCCCGGATCGGAAACCATTCCCGCTTCACGCGCGCGACGCGTGCGATCGTCCCGCGTTCCCCGATTCTCGAGGCTCACGCCCATGGGCGCGGCCGGCAGGGGATCGATGCGGCGGTACGCCTCGTACTGAAGAATCGGCGCGGGCGAGCCCGGCACGTCAAAGAAAGACCTCAGGAACGTGATCCGCACCTGGCGCCCCTGGTCGTTTCCCACGTCGACGATGGACGAAATAAGGGCGGAGCGCCGTTCTCTTCCGACACCTGTCAGCAGAACATTGCCGCACGCGCCGGTCTGGACGGTGCAACTCAGCGCCCCCTCATTTGTCGGCATGAATCTGACCGTAACAGTTAGCGTTTCACCGGGAGCGAGTGTGTAGGGTCCTGCACCCGAGACGATGCTGTAGTCGGGACACGACGACAGGGACACGTTTCCGCTGACTGGAACCGGGGTAACGTTGACGATGGCAAAGGTCGAGTCCTTGGAAACGTCAACGTCGAGCGTGTCGAAATCGATGCTGATCGGTTGAACCACACATTGCACGCCAACTCCGGTCAGAAACACGTTGCTGCACGGAGCCCCGGTCGAAACGATGCAGTCACCCGCAGGGCCTACCGGCTCGAACCGCACCGCGACGATGAGCGATTCGCCGGGAGCCAGAAGGTATCCTCCGCCGCCCGATAGAATGCTGTAGTCCGGGCAGGACTCGAATACCGTGCCCCCGATCGATCCCGCACCGCCGTTTATAATCGTGAACGTCGTATCCTTCGACTCGCCCACAAAGAGCGTGCCGAAATCGATGCTCGATGGTTGGACGCTACAAGCGCTGCCGAATAACACCCACACAGCTCCCCGGTCCGTTCCGCCGTCGTCATCCCAAAAAGCCCCAACGGCCAGATCATCGTTACCGTCGCCATTGAGGTCGCCGAGCGAGGCCGTGCCGGTGCCAAAAACATCTCGATCATCGAGTGTGCCGGTGAACCCGCCCTGGATGTCGCTGATCTTCTCTTGAGATTTCACCGTGCCGTTGCTATTGAGGAACAGCACCCACACTGCCCCTCGATCCACGCCACCGTCGTCGTCCAAGTTTGCTGCCACCAGGAGATCCCCAACGCCATCACCGTCCTGGTCCCCCAGGAGCGCAAGGCGAACACCAAAGTGATCCAGATCATCGAGTGCGCCGGTGAACCCACCCTGGGTATTACTGATCTTCTGTTGCGTCCTTACCGTCCCGTCGCTGTTGAGGAACAGGACCCATAAGGCACCGCGATCGATGCCACCGTCGTCATCGTGTAGGACCCCAACCGCTAAATCACCGGTCAAGTCGCCGTCGAGGTCGCCCAGAGAAGCCACTGAGAAACCGAATAGATCGTCGTCATCGAGCGTGCCAGTGAACCCGCCCTGGGTAGCGCTGATCTTCTGGTGCGACTTGACCGTCCCATCTACGTTGAGGAACAGGATCCACACCGCCCCCCGATCGGTTCCGCCGTTGTCATCCTCCATTGCTCCCACTGCCAGGTCGACGACTCCGTCGCCGTCGAGGTCACCCAGCGACGATACCGAAGTGCCAAACGAATCGAAAAAAGCCAGCAGTCCGGTGAAACCACCCTGCGTGGCACTAATCTTCTGGTGTGACTTTACCGTCCCGTTGCTGTTGAGAAACAGGATCCACACGGCACCGCGATCGATGCCGCCGTCGTCATCGGCCCACGCCCCAACTGCCAAGTCGACGACTCCGTCGCCGTCGAGATCGCCGAGCGATGTTACTGAATTGCCAAAATTATCGCGGTTCAAAAGCGTGCCGGTGAACCCACCGTTGAGGTCGTTGATCTTTTGGTGCGCCTTAACCGTCCCATCTACGTTGAGGAACAGTATCCACACCGCACCACGGAGGTCACCGCCTTCGCCATCGAAATACGCGCCTACGGCCATATCGACCACTCCGTCGCCGTCGAGATCACCCAACGAGGCTAACGAGCTGCCGAAACGTGTGCCATTAGCCAGCAGTCCGGTGAAACCTCCTTGTGTGGCACTGATTTTTTGGTGTGCCAGGACGTCGGCGTACGCCCTGTTCGTCATGCCCGCGACCGCTACCACCAGAACAAGACAGAAAACAACCTGCAATCCTAAGGGACGCAGGCGTTCGGTAGTCATTTTGATACTCCTCGAATACGGTAAATCGCAGCGCTAATGTTGGACAATGGAGGCGTAAAGCGGTCGGCGGTGCTCAGCGCAGGGTGGGGGGCGACTTTGGGCAAGGCTCCGCTCCGTTGCGAGCCTGACTGCCCCATTGAGACGCGGGGATTATATCACATGAGGCGTTCACCATCCAGTTAGGAATTCCCGCGGCCATTTGAGAAATGTTATGTTTCCGGCTATTCGGTACGCTAAGAGGCTGCCGTAAACAGGCTTGTACTGGGGGAACGGCAGGGGCTTCCGTACGCCGGCGTCCACCTACTTGAGCAGAACGACCTTTTTCTGGTCACGCCATCCCTCGGACCGAACCCGGACGATGTAGACGCCGCTCGCAACGCTGCGGCCGCTGCCATCCCGGCCGTCCCACTGCACACGATGGGTTCCCGCCGGCCGCCGGCCAGCGAACGGCCGGTGAACGAGCTTGCCCCGAACGTCGAAAATCGTGACCTCCACAAACCGCGCCTGGTCCACATCGAACTCGATCGTCACCGTCGGGTTGAACGGATTGGGATAGACTGCCCGGATCACCGACCCCTTGGGTAGAGCCGGTACGATGGGATCATTGAATGCGGTCGGCGCATCGAATTCGTACGGTCCCATATCGACGGCACCACCGAGGACGCGGGATTTGCCGTCGAGGTCGGTCGGTGGCAGATTCGGCGCGCTGTTATCCCCGGCGTTAATGGCGGGAGACGTCGCTGTCAGGCGGAGGTCACCACCGGGTTGATCGGCGAAGAGCGGATCGGCGTCTATGTTATTGCCGCCGTCGGTACCGAGCGTCGTATCCCACGGAGCGCCGCTGCCACCCGAGTTCTCGATAAGGGAGAAGCTAATCGTCGGGGCGGTTATCCCGTTGAACAGCTGGGCTCCGGTTGTCGCAGCCGTATTGCCCCACAGAATCGTGTTGGTCATCGCCGTGGGCGTGCCGGTGGCATTGTACACGCCTCCCCCGTAGTCCGCCGAGTTACCCGCGAAGGACACATTCGTGATCGTCGCCAGGTTGCCCCGGACGTGGAGTCCGCCGCCCTGGACGGTGGCACTATTGTTGAAGAAGACGGCATTGACAATGTCCAACGTCGAGGTCCCACCGACTCGATACAGCCCCCCGCCTCCATCGACCCCGCTCGAAGCGGTGTTTCCCTCGAAGACCGCATCGACGAACAGAGCATTCGTTACCCACACGTAGCCGCCGCCACCGGAGAAGCTCGCGTTGTTCCGAAAGATGACGCCGGTCGCGGTGAGACTGCCAAAATAGGTATATAGCCCCCCGCCCAATTGTCCGTTGTTGCCGTCGAACGTGGCGCCGGTGAGCGCGAGATCGCTTTGCCAGCCGCGGACCGCACCCCCATGCCCGAAGAAAAGGGACGTCGCGTTGCCCAGGAAGACCACGTTCGTTAAGGTGGCCCCGCCGTCTTGCACCGACAGGCCTCCACCCCCGTGCGAGGCGAAGTTGCCCTCGAAGGTGCAATTCGCGACGGTGAGGCTGCACGCGACCCCGAACACGCCACCACCATAAAGAACCCCACTACTGGAGGCCCAACCGCCCGAAATGGTAAATCCGTCCAATACTGTACCCGTCACGCTATCCGCCGTCACCACGTGGTAAGAATTATCCGTCAGGCTCGCCGCGCTTCCGATCTCACCATTCAGGACGGTTACGTTAACCGATGGATTTCGCTGTCCGCGCGCAGTCTCCGTACCCACAAAACCACCGTACAGCGCCACATCGCTCGCCAGTTCAAACGTGGCCGTCCGATCCGTGCCGTCCGTGGGGGAGTAGGTGCCGGCAGCCACCCAGAACTCGGTCACCCCGGGGCACAGTGTCAGGGTGTAGAACGCTTCTTGAATATCTGTATGTGCATCCCCCCAGGATGTCCCGTCGGCGGTCCCGATCGCCGAGACGTCCACGTACATCACGTTGCCGGCGGGGCAGAACACGTGCAACTCGAAGACACCCAGGTCGACGGTCGACCCGAAGATCCTCGGATCGCCTTTCAAGTCCGTGGCGGGAAGGTTCGGCGCGCCGACGTTACCGGCGTCGATGCCCGGTGAGCTGCGGTGGAGCTCAAAATCGCCGCCCGCCGCATCGACGAACACCGGATCCGCGTCGATGTTGCCGCCGCCATCAGCGCCGAGGGCCGCATCCCAACCCGCGCCGCTGCCGCCCGATCCCTCGACGAGCGAATAGGCGATCACGGGGACGCTGCCCAGGATGCTCCGGATCTGCGGTCCGAGGAGTGCCGTGTTGCCGTAGAAAATCGCGTTCGACACCGTGGGGTGGCTGGCATCGACACTGAGCATCCCGCCGCCGCCGCTCCCCGCCGCGTTACCGTAAAACGTGACGTTCGTGAGAACCGGACTCGAGTTCGTGAGATTGTATACGCCTCCCCCGTTCTGCCCGTCGTTTCCTTCGAACAGGCAGTTCGTCAGCGTCGGGCTGCTGCCGCTCATGTTGGCGACGGCGCCGCCGTTGGCAAAGGCGGAGTTGCCCGCAAAAATCACGCTGTTTACCGTGGGACTTCCCCCGACATTGAGCATTCCCGCACCGTCATCGTCGGTGCCGGAGCCGTCGGCGTTGCCACCGCTCACGATAAACCCATCGAGCAGCGCGGTCCCGTCCGTTCCACTGCCCGTCACGACGTGGTACGAATTATCGGCGATGCCCGGAGCACCGATCTCACCACTGAGTATCGTCGGATTGGCAATGACGTCTCGCTCGCCAAGCGCCGTCTCCGTACCAGCGAAGCCGCCGTAGAGCGAGACGCCGTTCTTGAGCTGAAAGGCCGCCGTGCGGTCCACGCCGGAGGTCGGCAAATAGGTTGCAGCCGCCACCCACAGCTCGCCGGCGCTCGTGAGAGCGAGCGCGTTCTGGAGGTCGGTGAACGCGTCATTCCACGACGTGCCATCGTTGTTTCCGATCGCGTCGGTCTTTACAAATACTTGTGCGTAAGAGGCGGTCGCTAGGGTCAGCCACAAGATCACAATACCGCCGCAGACTCGCATCCCATAACGGATACCGCGCATTCATCGGCCCCCAGGGTTATGCGGATAGGTGAATGATTTGTTGAACAGAATGGCGTGGACGATCGCGCCCCGACGGATTCGGACACGATGCCCGGGTGACAAGATGCGGCGCAGGAGCCGTCAAGGCGGGACGCACGGCACCCATATTATAGCAGAAAAAACAGTAGAAAAAAGGAGCCTCGCGCTCCATCGATAGAGAACCGCGCGGTCCGAGATAGTAAGCAATACGGGGTGCTTTACCACAGGAAGGCCCCCGCAATTATATAGTGTCCACTTTAACCGCTTTCTCTTTTCAGGAGTTTGTGTTACACTGCCCGCCACCGATGACGCAGCGAGCTGGTAGGCAGCAACTCAGGGGAACTTTGTTTCTTGGCGTCTGGGTCACTATTCTCACGACGGCGTCGGCGGGTCTCTATGCCCACGGCCCGCTTCACGAGCAGATCGAGGGCATCTCCCGCCACATCGAAGAGCAACCCCGGAACGCGAGGCTCTATCTTCGTCGGGGCGAACTCTATCGCCTGGACGAAAACGCCGCGGCCGCCGAGGCTGACTACGAGCGTGCGGCCCGTCTCGACCCGGCCTTGCACGAGGTTCACCTGGCGCTGGGCCAGCTGCACTTCGACGAAGGCCACGCGGGAAAAGCTCTCACACACGTAAACGTTTATCTAACCTACGAGCCGGACAGGGCCGACGCGATTTTTCTTCGGGCACGGGCGCTGGCTGAGTTGGACCGCCGGCACGACGCGATCCGCGCGATGGATCGGGCGATCGAGCGCACGTCGAAGCCGCTGCCGGTGCATTACCTCGAACGAGCGCGCCTTGCCGTGCAAAGTACCGGCGACGCCATCGACCGTGCCATCCTTGGCCTGGATGAGGGGATCGCACGCCTCGGCCCGGTGGCGACGCTGCAGTGGTACGCGATCGATCTGGAAGCAGCCCGGGGGCGATACGATGAGGCACTCGTGCGCCTCGATCGGCTTGCTACGCAATACAACCGCAAAGAGGTGCTGCTAAAGCGCCGCGGTGAACTACTGGAAACAGCGGGCCGCTGGATGGAAGCGCAAGCGGCGTACACCGAAGCGCTGGACGCTGTCGATGCCCTTTCCACCCGTACTCGGCACACGAGTTCTACTATGGAGCTGGAAAGCTTTCTCAGAAATAAACTGCGAGCGACAGGCCCCGAAATGAAAACTTCGGGCACGGAGAGGAGCAAGGCACCATGAAAAGGCAATTCTGCTTCGCGAGGGTCGCCGTCACATGCTGTCGTTTCGCGTGCGGGGCTTGTCTGATCACGCTGATGGCGCTGCAGCGGCCCGGCATCGCGGCAGCACAGACTGTCGTGCGTGGGCCGTATTTGGCTATCGGCACGCCGAGCAGCGTGGTGGTGCGGTGGCGCACCGATGTTGCCACGAACAGCCGCGTTCAATGTGGCCCGGCACCGGGGAACCTCACAATGGTCGTCGACGACGCGGACACCACGACGGAGCACATCGCCGAAATCACCGGCCTGTTGCCTGAAACGAGGTACTACTACTCCGTGGGAACGGACACGGGTGTGGGTAATCGGCGATTCGGGCTCACCCGACGAGGACGCAGCAGTTGTGAGGGACGCGTACCTCTCCCACCCCGGCTCGGAGCAAACCGACGTGTGGCTCATGCTCGGGGACAACGCCTACGAGAGCGGCACCGACGCTGAGCATCAGGCCGCCGTCTTCGATATGTACCCGCAGCTGCTCCGAAACACCATCCTGTGGCCGACGCGCGGAAACCACGATCTTTTGTACGCCGGTGACAACAATGATTATTACGACATCTTCAGCATGCCGACCGCCGGCGAGGCAGGTGGGCTGGCTTCGGGCACCGAAGCGTATTACTCTTTCGATTTCGCGAACATCCATTTCATCTGTCTGGACTCGCACGAGTCCAGCCTCGAACCCAGCGGACCGATGTTCACCTGGATGGCGCTTGATCTCGCCGCGACGTCGCAGGACTGGATCATTGCTTACTGGCACCATCCGCCGTATTCGGACGGTTCGCACAAATCGGACGACGGGAACAAAAACGGCGGCCGCCTGAGGGACATGCGCGAGAACGCGCTGCCCATACTCGAGGCCAGGGGAGTGGATTTGGTGCTCAGTGGCCACAGCCATTCGTACGAGCGCTCGTTTCTCCTCGACGAGCATTACGATGTGTCGTCCACGCTCCATGACAGTATGAAGGTGGATGCCGGCGACGGCAGCGTGCTCGGCGACGGCGCCTATCACAAGCCCACGCTGGGTCCCGCACCGCACGAGGGCGCGGTGTACATGGTGAACGGTGTCGGATCAGCAGCCCGCAGAACAACGCCCAACCATCCAGTCATGGTCACGTCGCTGGGCAGCACAACGGGTTCTGTGGTACTGGACATAAACGGCAATCAGCTCGACGCGGTGTTCATCGACAACACAGGTATCCCAAGGGATGATTTCACGATTGTCAAGGGGACGGTCGTCACGGCGATCGGCAAGCGCGTTCAGGTCGCTTCACCGCAACTACTGGCGGGCGCGCCCAACCCGTTTGCGTTTTCCACCCGGCTTCGCTACACGCTGCCTTCGGCCGGCTGGGTGAACCTTGCCATCTACGATGTAACCGGGCGCCGTGTCGCCAGCCTTATCGACGGGCACCAGGTGGCGGGCGACTACACGGCCCAATGGGACGGTCGCCGGGCCGACGGCCGGCGGGTTGCGCGGGGCGTATACTTCGGTGTCCTGCACTTTGGGGGCGAGAAGCGGACTCGCAAGATCGTGTTTGTTCGCTGAGGAGTGCGGCGCCGTGAGGTTACGTACTACGCTGGAGGATTGAGCGCTGTGGTTCGGCTCGCAGCTGGATCAGGCGACATCGCAAAAGGTCGGCCCGCTTACTTCAGAAGAACAGCCTTTCGCGCCAGCGACTTTTTTCCCGCCGTAAGGCGGTAGAAATAGATCCCACTGGCAACCGCTCTGCCCCCGTTATCCCGACCGTCCCATTCTTCTGAGTGCGGGCCCGAACGCATCCTTCGGTTGATAAGTGTGCGAACGAGCTTCCCGGAAATGTCATAGATAGCGAGATGCACCGGGCCCTTCTGGTCCACCGCGAAATCGATACGGGTCGCCGGATTGAACGGGTTCGGATGGTTTTGCCCCAGAGCGAATTTCAACAAAGGGGTAGTGGTCGCGGTTTCAAAGGAGCTTACAACGCTGCCATCCTCTTTGATTGTCACCAGGTAGTAGTACCTCGTGGCAGGTTCAGTGGAGCGATCGACGAAGACAAATTCATCGCCGTTGCGGATGATTTCCGGGTCGTGGACCCGTGCATAGCGCTCGCTCGAGCCACTTCGTCGCGACACGTTAAATGTCAGTTCACCCTCGATGTCGATCAATCTCCATGAGACCTCGACGTGGCTTCCGGTCCAGTACGACTGGAAACTCGGAAGGAACCCGGTACCGATACTCGCTGTCGTCCGCAAGATCGTGCCCCTATCTCCCACGGCCGTCCCCGTCGTGGCATCGGTAAAGGAGACGCCCCATAGCCAGTTCGTCGTCCCGCTCGTTTGACTCACCCAACTGCTCCC
>JAZGDW010000006.1:0-6233 GCA_036478295.1 Candidatus Krumholzibacteriia bacterium | reverse complement strand
CATCGGCGGCACCGGCTACGCCGGTGAGATAAAAAAATCAATTTTTACCATTTTGAATTATTTGCTCCCGTTGCAGGGCGTTGCCAGCATGCACTGCAGCGCCAACACCGGCGCCGACGGTGATGTCGCGCTCTTCTTCGGTCTTTCCGGCACGGGCAAGACCACGCTCTCAGCCGATCCCAAGCGTCGCCTCATTGGTGATGATGAGCACGGTTGGTCGGATAAGGGAGCTTTCAATTATGAGGGCGGGTGCTACGCCAAGGTTATCCGCCTCAGCGCCGAATCCGAGCCGGAAATCTACGCAACAACGAGACGCTTTGGTACCGTTCTCGAGAACGTGGTCTTCGATGCGGATACACGACGCCTGAACTTGGATGACGACAGTATCACCGAGAACACGCGGGCCGCCTATCCCCTGACCCACATTCCCAATATCGTTCCGGACGGCCGGGGAGGGCACCCGAAGAACGTCATCATGCTGACCTGTGACGCGTTCGGCGTCATGCCGCCGATCGCGCGCCTCAGCCCCGAGCAGGCCATGTACCATTTTCTCTCCGGCTACACGGCAAAGGTCGCGGGCACGGAAAAAGGAATGGGCAACAGTCCCAAGGCGACGTTCAGCACCTGCTTCGGCGCGCCGTTCATGGTCCATCCGCCGACAGTTTACAGCAAGCTGTTGAGCGAGCGCATTTCCCAGAACCAGGCGAAGTGCTGGCTGGTGAACACCGGTTGGAGCGGAGGGCCGTTCGGCGTCGGGTCGAGGATGAAGATCGGCTACTCGCGCGCCATGATCAACGCCGCCCTGGCAGGTGAACTCGACGACGTCGAGATGGTCAAGGACTCCGTATTCGGTTTGAACATCCCGACGTCGTGCCCCGAGGTGCCGGCGGAGGTCCTGGACCCGCGGAACACATGGGCCGACAAGGATGCCTACCAGGCAAAAGCCGCGGAGCTGCGGGATCTCTTCAGGAAGAATTTCAAACAGTTCAAGGGTGATGTGCCGCCGGAGATCCTGGCCGCAGGGCCGTAGCGTTCGGTACACCGGCCGTGGCCCCCACCGCCGCGCGAGCGCGATTGGTGCGCCGCGTCCCAAGCAGAGGCTGCCGGTCGCGGGCAGCCTTATTTCTGGATTTCGACTCCTCGCCAGAACGCGAGGTGATCCTTGATGTTCATGGCCGCCTCGGTTGGGTCGGGATAGTACCACGCCGCGTCCTGGTTCACCGAACCCTCGACTTCGAGGTGGTAGTACTTCGCCGTACCCTTCCAGGGGCAGACGCTCTTGGTGTCGCTCTCACGCAAGTGCTCCTTCTTAACCGATGCGGGTGGAAAATAATAGTTGCCTTCCACCTCCTGAACCGCATCGCTCTCGGCGATGACCGTTCCTTTCCAGATAGCTCTGGCCATGTATTGAGACTCCTTTCGGGCTGACACGCCTGCGGGTACGAGGGGCGCCATCGTTTCTTCGAATATACAGTACCAGCGGCTCGAGTCCAACGGGATACACCGCATCAGCGGTCCTGGCACCCGGCTAAAAGGGCGCTGGGCGCCACCCCGCCCATCGCCTCATGGGGGACTAGCCGGCGGCGGCTTTTGGTCTGTAGATAAGTGACAGCAGAACCCCCGCCACCACCATTTCGATGAGAGAGGCAACGATCCACGTTCCTACGATACTGGCCGGCCACGGCTGCACGGCGTAGTCGACCAGGCTGGTCGGCAGCGCGGCAACGAGCCAGATGAGAACTCCGTACCGTGCCCCTTCGCGAATTCCCCGGCCCTGGTATCCACGGGTGAAGATATAGGCAAAGGCCAGAGCCAGGATGAGGTAGGCGATGGTGAGCCAGGCAAAGAACCCGCTCTCGTCCCCTTCCGCGCGCAGCAGGTTCGGGACCGCCTCGTACGGCCCCGACAGGTAGACGGCGTGGATGAGAAACTCGGCGAGGAAGAAGAAAACGAAGACGGCGAGGCCGGACAGGAAATATCGTTTTATGTTCACAGGATCCCTCCTTTGTAGCGACAGTGCTGCAAGCATCACCCCGCGGGCGCTCCGCGGGCAATCCCAATCTAGCGTGGCGTAAGAACCGGCTTGCCATGTAGTGCAATTCATTGTAGATTATAGACTTGGAGTATCTCTCATGAGCCGGTACCTGAAACAGATCCAGCGGGTCGAGAAGGTTTCCCGCCTCCTCGAGCCTTCTCCCAAGCAGCGGGCCGAGATAACGGGGCGCGTGACGGCCTATGCGTCGGAATTCCTGGACCAGATCTACGACCTACCGGCGTTTGTCAGCGGCCACAACGAGGGAAAAGGCCTCTATGAATCGCCCATCTCGGACGAGCCGATCGATATCGGCGACGCCCTCGCGCTCATCCGCGACAACGTCGACGCGGTCGCGCTCAATCCCGCATCCGGCGGCCACCTCGGTTACATCCCGGGCGGCGGCATCTATCCGGCGGCGCTGGGTGATTACCTGGCAGATGTAACCAACCGTTTCGCGGGCGTCTACTTCGTGGGGCCCGGCGCGGTACGTATGGAGCACATGCTGACCAAATGGATGTCCGACCTCGTCGGCTACCGGGAAACGGCGGCGGGCGACCTCACCTCCGGCGGGAGTATCGCCAACCTGGTGGCCATCGTCACCGCACGGGACGCGCACCGCGTACGCGCCAGGGACGTCGAAAAAACCGTCGTGTACCTCACCCACCAGGTGCACCACTCGCTGGGCAAGGCGCTGAGGATCGCCGGGCTTGCCGAGTGCGTCGTGCGCACGGTGGAGATGGACGACAGGTACCGCATGCGCGCCGACGCTCTGCTGGTTGCGGTGAAGGCGGATAAAGAAGCTGGGCTCCGCCCGTGGCTGGTCGTCGCTTCAGCCGGCACCACGGATACCGGCGCCGTCGATCCGCTGTCCGATATCGGGCGTGTCGCCGAACAGCACGGCCTGTGGTATCACATCGACGCGGCCTATGGCGGCTTCTTCGTGCTGTGTGACGAGGGCCGCAAGATACTCCATGGCATGGATCTGGCGGATTCCATCGTCATGGACCCGCACAAGGGACTTTTTCTGCCCTATGGTACGGGCGCGGTCCTGGTCAAGGACAAGAAACACCTGCAGGCGGCGCACGCCTACCAGGCGCACTATCTGCAGGACGCCGATGAAGCGGCCGACGAGTACTCGCCGGCGGACCACTCGCCCGAGCTGACCCGTCACTACCGTGGTTTGCGTATGTGGCTGCCGTTAAAACTCTTCGGCCTGGCGCCGTTCAGGGCGTGTCTCGAGGAGAAACTGCTTCTCACGCGGCATTTCCACGAGGAGATCCAGAAGACCGATGGCTTCGAGGCAGGACCCTTTCCCGATCTCTCTGTAACCACGTACCGCTACGTGCCGCAGCGCGGGGACGCCAACGAATTCAACCAGCGGCTGGTGCGCGAAGTTCAGGAGGACGGACGTGTGTTCATCACTTCGACCTTGCTCGGAGATACCTTTGTGCTGCGGCTGGCGGTGCTGAGTTTTCGCACGCACCTGGACACGATCTCGCAGGCCCTGGAAGTGCTGCGCCACAAGGCGCGTTTCATCGAAGAGAATGCTTGAAGAGCGTTCGGTACCCGAGCGCCGTGAGCGGGTGCCGGCGCAGATCCGCCGCTCCACCCGGGTGGCGGTAGCAGATCAGACGCTTTTCCAGGGTGCCGGCGCGGCTAAAGATATCGCTCTTTCAAGACCCTCAAGTGATGGATCTCGTGGCCCGCCACAATAAAAATAATCGAGCGTACCGTGAACCGGCGGCCGCTGGCAGTGCCGCTCCGCATGAGGATGTCCTTGTCGAAACCCTTGAACATCGCGAGGAAGGACAAGCGGGCGTATTCGAACTCCTGCGCGATGTGTCCGAGCCGACGGTCGTCGAAGTTGGCGTGCCGAACGTAGTCGTCCTGCTCGAACGAGGGCAGCGGGTTCTTGTCGAGGCGCGCGAACGCAAGCGCCCGGTAACTGAAAATGCGCTCGACGTCGGTGACGTGGCCGATAACCTGTTTGATACTCCACTTGTCCGGCGCGTAACGGTACGCGGCCTTCGTCTCCCCGATCTCCGCGAGCAAGCCGAGCGTTTTCTTGCCGTTCGCCTCCATTATCTCGAGGATATCGCCCTGCGGTACCTGTTCGGTGTACAGCCTGTAGTAAGGGTCGTACTCGCTCTCTGCGGGTCGTTCGATCATCAGTCTTGTCGACCTCCGGAAAGGGCGGGACACCTCTGGCGGGCGTACCGGCGTGGCTACTCGTTGACTTTCAGGACGAGGTAGTAGCCCTCGCGCTTGAAACCCAGCGACTCGTAGAAACTGTTTGCCTCGGCGCGTCTCTCGTGCGTGGCATGCAGTACGGTATCGCAGCCCACGTCCCTGCACCGCTTCTTGACGAAGCGGATGATACCTTTGCCGATCCCCTGTCCCCGGTACTTCGGGTGCACAGCTACGTTCTCGAGCCGCACGCGGCATCCGCATTCCGTCTTGCCCACCTTGTCCACGAGGAGCGAAAACACCCCTACGATGCGGCCCTCCATCACGGCCACGTACATGTCGTGGTCAGGGTTCTTTTGCACGCCTTCGAAGAACCGCCTGGCCATTTTCAGGTCGAGCGGAGTACCGGTCCCCATCCACATCAGGTTGTAGAGTTGGACGACCGGCGTGATTTCACTCAAGGTCGCTTGTCGAATGTCGAGGTTCGCCACTGAAAAACCCCCGCGTGCCCCTTCGTCTAGCCCAGATCGTGACTCTCGCCCGGTTTTACGAGCAGTGCTTTGCGTCCCTGTTTCTCGACCTTGCCGACAAAGTCGTTCGCATCCACTTCGATATACGGAAACGTGTTGTAATGCATCGGTATGGTGATGGCGGCATTGACGAATTCGGCCGCCTTGACCGCATCGTCGATCCCCATCGTGAAATTGTCGCCGATGGGCAGCAGCGCCGCGTCGAACGGGCCGTTCATCTCCGCAATCAACTTCATATCCAGAAACAGCCCGGTGTCGCCCGCGTGGTAGATCTTCTTGCCGTCCGCGGTCAGCACGATGCCCGCCGGGTTGCCCAGCGGCTCGCCGTCCGGTCCCGTGGAACCGTGATGGGCGATCGTCAGCTTGACGTGGCCGAAAGGAAACGTCGCGCCGCCGCCGATGTGCAGCGGATGGGACTTGCATCCCCTGGCCTGGAAATAATTGGCAATCTCGTAATTGGAGACTACCAGCGCACCGGTCTTCTTCGCGATATCCACGCCGTCGCCGATGTGGTCCGCGTGACCGTGCGTAATCAGCACTGCGTCCAGCTTGTCGAACGCGTCCGGTCCCACGTCGGCCAGCTCGTTACCCGTCAGAAACGGGTCGATCAAAATACGGTGCGACGATGTGCGAATCTCCCAACACGCGTGGCCATGAAAAATCAACTTGACCATCGTACCCTCCTCCTTGTCACGTTCACCGCTGTGCGTGCGCAGCCTTAGCTCTTCTCCCCATTCTCGTGCAGCACTCGCAGCTTGGCGTCGATCATTTCTCTTTGCGTGACGCGCAGCAACTTTCTCAGTTTTCTGATCAGAAGCTGCTCGTGGTCACTGAGGTGCCCGTCCGCGTACACGATCCTCCATATCGACTCGACCACCCGCATCTTCTCTTCCTTGGAGTAGCTGTCGTTGATCAGGTTGGTAAACTGCCACAGGTCGATACTGCCTTTCAGTTTCTCCCGCGACACCTCCAGCAGCTGCTCTGCGCTCTCGCCCGCCAGACCGTACTCGTTCCCGATAACCTCGATGATGTGCTCGTATTCGGCATCGCTGAACTCATCGTCGCTTTCCGCCATCGCGAGAAAAAGCGCGCACGTCGCGACCCGGACATTCCGCGCGGTGTCCGTTTCTGGCGTCGAGGAACCGGTTGCTTCACTCGACGCAAAAATTTTCTTGATAAGGTCGATCATGGCTTGCCGCGACACGGAGTATAACGCAAAGCAACCCGGCTATCCACACTGTTCTGGCAACGGCACGGGGTGGCTGCAGGTGGGGACGGCCCGATGGCCCGGGCCCTCCCGCTCAAGCCGGCAAACTTCCGCGACCCCGGAACGATCGCCACAGTGGTCGAGTCCTACGCCTTCTGGAGGATGAACGAGGGGGGGCGAGGGCTGCCCACGATGGCAACTCCTTGGGACTCCGCCATGCCCGTCTGGAAGACCGACCTGAAAGAGGAGGAGATGTGGAGGATCCTCCTGGCGG
>JAZGDW010000059.1:0-2521 GCA_036478295.1 Candidatus Krumholzibacteriia bacterium | reverse complement strand
AGGCCGACTCCGTCGAATATCACACCACTCCTGCGGCGCGTGAGCTGCGGCCGATCATCGATCTGCTCGGCGCCTGGGGGCAGCGCTGGGTGCGCAACCAGCTCATCGACGATGAGCTCGACGTCAATCTGCTCATGTGGGACATGAGCCTGCGCATCGATCCCAAAGGCTTCGGCCCGGGTCGAACCGTCGTCGGCTTCGAGTACACCGACCGGCCGAGGCTGAAGAAAGCCGATTGGCGGACCGACGAGTGGTGGCTTGTCATGACGGACGGCGAAAGCGACCTGTGCGTTCGAGATCCCGGGTTCGATGTCGACCTCTACGTCATCACCGACTTACGGACGATGACGAGGGTGTGGATGGGCGACATCCCGGTGCCCGAGGCCCTGCGCTCGGGGGCCATCAAGCTGCACGGCTCGCGGGTGCTCGCGGACAGCTTCGAACGCTGGCTGCCGCTATCGTACCACGCCCCGCACGAGCCCCCCCCGGCACCGCTGGATCTGGAACGTATACTCGCCGCTGCCCACGCGCAGAGCGCTGTATAGACTCCAAACGGCGGTCAATGAGCAAGTTCGATACGACTCCACCGATTACCCGACGGAAAGCCTATGAACAACCTTCCGTGTTCATGCCGGACAACCTGCTGAGAGAGGCAAGACGCCAAAGATCGATTCCGACCGGGAAAGTCCCGCGGATCTGCGTACTGGATCCCGATGGAGACATTGTCGAGAACTTGTCGGCTCGAAATCAGCTTCGAGCCAACGAGTATTGGGCTTGCTACCACACGAGAATGTATGAGTTTGAGCTCGACGAAATAGCGCTGGGTATTATTCCCTACACCGTGGGAGCGCCATTCGCCGTACTGGTGGCTGAAGAGCTGTTTGCGTCCGGGTGTCAATTGCTCATCAATATCACGTCTTCCGGGCAGATCGCGCCGAGAGGAAAGCCCCCGTTCTTCGTGTTGATAGAGAAGGCACTTCGGGATGAGGGAACCAGCTACCACTACGTTCCTCCCTCGGATTTCTCGGCGATCGACGACGCGCTATTGGGTCTCCTTGATGGCGCGTTCTCCAATCTGCCCGAGCCGGTATACCGGGGGGCAACCTGGACCACGGATGCGCCCTTTCGGGAAACCGAGCACGCTATCAATCAGGCGAAAGATCTCGACATTCTTGCCGTGGAGATGGAGGCAGCCGCCCTTTACGCTTTTGCCCGCGCCCGTTCCAGAGCGGTTATCTGCTTTGCCCACGTTACCAATCAAATGGGGAACGTCGAAGGGGATTTCGAAAAGGGTGAAGAAGATGGCAGTCGAACTGCCCTGCAGCTCATAGCAGCGACGGCGAAAGCCTGGCAATCTGGAAATGCTCGCTCCGCTCGAAGCAAATGAAGACTACCAGCGTCGCGGGAGCAACACGCGAATCATTTTTATTCGCTGTCTGGCTTTTTGCAGAAGACTTCGATGGGGACAAGCCGTGCTTCCTTGATGCCTTTCATGGTGTTCGACATGGCGTCGGCCGCGATATCCCCATGAATCAGTTGTACGGCACGGTGCGGCGGCTTCTCTCCACGCTCGACCATTTCCCGGGACCGCGCGCTGAATGCCAATGCCTCCTTTACCGTATCCCGTGACGTCAGTTCGACGAATCCGCTGGACTCGAGCCCTTCAAGAGTCTCGGACAACGATACGAGAAAGCTCGATGCCGCCGTTTTCGCCCACGGCGTCGGGTAGTCCGGGCTGCCATCGGGTCCCAGTGCGAGCTCGGAAAGCACGAGCCACGCTCCAGGGCGGAGCACGCGATAGATTTGGTCATAGAAGCGAGGCTTGTCGGCAATGTTCATGGAGACATTCATTGAATAAGCACCATCGAAGCTCGCGCTCGAAAAAGGCATCGCCAATGCGTCGCCTTGCTCGAATCCAACCCTCTCCTCGAGGCCAAGGGTGCGCGTTACATGGCGGGCAAGCTCACAGAATTCCGTGGTCAGATCGATACCCGTCACCCGACAGCCGAAGCGATCTGCCAGGAAGCGCGCCGGGCCGCCGATACCACTGCCGACGTCCAGGATGTGATCGGTGGCCGACACATGGAGCGCACCCGCCAGTTCCCGGGTCGCCTCCAAACCGCGGCCATGGAAATGGTCGAAGGGCGCCAACGCCTGAATGGTCGGGTGGTCCGGATCGACACCGTCATCGATTAACGCCGCCTGCAGCCGTTCCAACAAATCTCCACGCTCGTAATACTTGCTGATCTCCGGGTTGCAGTTCACGTCGGGACTCCTCCTTCAAGAACTCATAAGGCGGCATCGGTGCGGTATTTGTATGGTTTCCCCACACAAAAAAGCCCCCGGCGCTGACAAGCATCGGGGGCTTCGAATAAGAACCTGGCGGTGTCCTACTTTCACATGGGAAACCCCACACTATCATCGGCGCAGAGCGTATTCACTACCGAGTTCGGGATGGTATCGGGTGGTTCCCGCTCGCTATGGCCGCCAGGTAAACCGGTAAACAATCTGGAAGTTGTAA